>DVLU01000005.1 GCA_018715365.1 Candidatus Ornithomonoglobus intestinigallinarum
ATAAAAGATAGAAGGCACCTTTGAAAGTCTTTCTATCGAAACGTCTCCTTTTATTATCGGCTTTATCGCATCCATAAATTTCACAAAATGCTTTGCGCTGTTGTGCTGCTCGATTGCGGCGTCGTTTAGCCACTCCTCGATAAACGTAAAGCCGCCGTCCGGCTCTTCCGATCTTAGAATTTTATACGACAGATTGCCGCGTTCCTTGCGCGTTTCACGCGTTACGTCAACGGCATGCTTTATAAATTCGCCGTCCTTGCCGGGAAGAACGCCGAACCTTGCGATAATAGTTATCATACCCTGTTCCGTCCTTTATTAAGTATCTGCTTAAATTATACCATAGTATGCGCGCTTTTACAAGAGCCTTTTATGTTTTTTTAAGCTAAGAAAATTCATCCGCTTTTCACAAGCAGCTTTCTGTAGAGAGAAAACGGCCTGCCGTTAAAAATGCTGCGGTCAAATTTACGCCGTTCACCGTTTTTGAATATTACCTCTATCGTGTCGCCCGAAGCGGCTATTTTTGTCCCGTTGTAATTGTACTTCTTTTTGTCCGCGCCGTTTAAGCATATGTCCTTAAGATACTGAAACAGCAGAAACTGTTCCTCCGAACGCATATAAAGCTCCGGCATGTATTCACTTTTCTTTATAAGTGCAAGGCTCGTCATTGTGACAACCTGCGCCGTTTCGAGCGGACGGACCGGGCGCCCGAGCGTTTCCCATTCCTCCACCTCAAAAACAAAATACATTTCGGGGCTGTTCTTCGGCAGCGCCGTTATCTGATAGCGCGGCACCGCACGGAACGACTTTATTTTCCCGTAACGGTGTATGCCGGCGTTTCCGCGCCCGAACGTCGATGCCGACGTATACAGCGCTATATATTTTATCGGCATATCAAGCTCATACACAAACCGCGCGGGAACGTGATAAAATTTTCCGGCAAGATTTGCTTCAAGCTGGCGTCTGTCCCTAACAACGCCAACAAGGCAGTCCGTTTCATACACTTCCGGCCGCTTTTCGGCCTTTCCCCCGCCCGAAAACAACGTTCTCACAAATTCCAAAAACTTTTTCATAACGGATAAAATTCTCCGGTAAATAATCTTTTTCAGTATTATATCACAAAAACCGACGGCGCGCAACCTTTTGCAGCTCAAATTACCGTGCGGAAAATACACGCCGCCCGAATACCGCGCATTTTCACAAAACAAAAGCAGCATGACCGCACATCCGCGCAGATGTACAGCCATGCTGCTCACTATCACATCCGAAACTCATTAATGGCGGAATACCACCTTAATCAATTTCATTTACCATTATACCAGTTTCCAGTTATTTTGTCAATACCAATTGCATTATCGGTCAATATATGTCGTAATCGGTCATTTTGCAGGATTTTTATATGATAATTTAAATATATTTACTGTATTATTTTTACTTGACAGTTAATTGCCGATATATTTTTCATCCATATTGTAGGTTATTTCCCTTGCGGTGCGTTATACGTCCTTTCTCCACACCATTTTATTGACAACTCCCGTATAGCTTTGGATAAGCTTTACGACCTTAACCGACACGTTTTCATCCGTGTAATTCGGGACGGGCGTTCCGAGATCGCCGTTTTTATTCATCTCGACCGCCGTGTCAACGGCCTGCAGAACCTGTTCCGTCGTTATACCCGCAAGAATAAAGTTGCCCTTATCCAATGCCTCCGGGCGCTCCGTGCTTGTGCGTATGCACACCGCCGATATGGGGCTGCCGACAGACAGGAAAAAGCTGCTTTCCTCCGGCAGCGTGCCGCTGTCCGACACAACGCAGAAGGCGTTCATCTGAAGATTGTTATAATCATGGAAGCCGAGCGGCTCATGACGTATTACGCGCTTATCAAATTCAAATCCTCTTTGCTCTATAAACTTTTTGCTCCTCGGATGGCACGAATAAAGTATCGGCATATCGTATTTTTCAGCCATCGCGTTTACGGCGTTCATAAGATTAAAGAAATTCTTTTCCGTGTCTATATTTTCTTCGCGGTGAGCCGACAAAAGAATATATCTTCCCTTTTCGAGCCCGAGCCTGCTTAAAACGTCGCTTGCCTTTATTTTATCGAGATTGCTGTGAAGCACCTCCGCCATCGGCGAACCGACAACGTATGTGCGTTCCTTCGCAACGCCCGACGCATTCAAATACCGTCTTGCGTGCTCGCTGTAGCACATATTGACGTCAGATATTATATCAACTATCCTTCGGTTCGTTTCCTCGGGCAGGCACTCGTCAAAGCAGCGGTTGCCCGCCTCCATATGGAATATCGGAATATGGAGCCTTTTTGCGCCTATAACCGACAGGCAGGAATTAGTGTCCCCGAGCACAAATACGGCGTCGGGCTTTTCCTTTACCATAAGCTCATATGATTTTGCTATTATATTGCCCATCGTTTCGCCCAAATCCTTACCTACGGCATTAAGATAATAATCGGGCGCGCGAAGCCCCAGATCGTCAAAAAACACCTGATTCAATGTGTAGTCGTAGTTTTGTCCGGTATGTACAAGTATTTGGTCAAAATACTTATCGCATACCTTTATGCACGCACTCAGCCTGATTATCTCCGGCCGTGTGCCGATTATTGTCATTAGCTTCAGCTTTGCCATTTTACTGTCCCCTTATAATTTTAGTGTCCCCTTTCGGCGTTCCTCCGCGCGGTCATCCGCGCCGGGGCGTCAAACCTCCTCAAAATACGTATCCGGCTTTTCGGGATTAAAGCATTCGTTGCACCACATAAACGTCACAAGCTCCTCCGTGTCCGAAAGGTTTATTATATTATGCGTATATCCCGGTATCATATCGACAACCGTTATATCATCGCCCGAAACCTCAAAGCTGTGTATTTCCGTTTCGCCTATTTTCCTCAGCTGTATTAGCCCGCGGCCCTTTACAACAACAAACTTTTCGTTCTTTGTGTTATGCCAATGCTGCCCCTTTGTTATGCCCGGCTTTGAAATATTTACGCTGAACTGCCCCGCGCCGGCTGTGCGCAGTATTTCCGTAAAGCTGCCGCGGTTATCCTTATTCATCGTGAGCTTATATGCAAAATCCTTCGGATCGAGATATGAAAGATACGTTGAATAAAGCTTTTTTGAAAAGCTGTTCTCCGTCATATCGGGAATTACTTTAGTGTCCCTGCTTGACTTGAATTCATAAAGCATATCGGCAATCTCGCCGAGCGTTATTTTGTGCTCGACGGGGACTTTGCAGTATTTAGTGTCCCCGTCTTTATTTTCGTGTCCCTCAAGCGCGTTTATAAGCTCTGTCACAACGTCGTCTATGTATATCAGCGTCATAATGCGGCTTCTGTCGTTTACCGTTATCGGCAGATCGTGCGATATGTTGTGGCAAAACGTTGCAACGGCGCTGTTGTAATTCGGCCTGCACCATTTTCCGAATACGTTCGGGAAGCGGTAAACAAGCGTTTTTACGCCGTTCTCCCTGCCGTATTCAAACATCAGCTCCTCGCCGGCCTTTTTCGATTTCCCGTAGGGATTATCGAGAGCCGCCTGGATCGACGATGTTATGAGTATCGGCGCTTTGCTTTCGTATTTTTTCAGCGTATCGAGCAGCTCCGACGTGAAACCGAAATTGCCCTCCATAAATTCCTTTTCGTCTTTGGGACGGTTTACGCCCGCAAGGTGGTATACAAAATCAGCGTTTTTGCAGTACGCGTCAAGCTCCGTTTCGGGCGTATCCATATCGTATTCATATATGCTTTCTATTTTCAGGCTCCGCGTTCTGTCCTTGCCGTCCCGAATATTTTTTAACGCTTCGCAAAGGTTGCGCCCCACAAAGCCCTTTGCGCCGGTGATTAGTATGTTCATATCCGATACCTCAATTTAATTTTTCAAGCTCTTCACGAATATACGAAAGCTTTAAAAGCTTTGCCTTTGTTTCCTCAACGTCTATTTGATCGGTGTTGTTTGAGTTAAACTCCGTGAGCGGATTGCGGTTTTCATCGCCGTCCTTAAAGTATTTGTCGTAATTTAAGTCGCGCTTGTCTGCCGGCACTCTGTAGAAATTACCCATATCTATCGCATGGGCACATTCTTCGTTTGTGAGCAGCGTTTCGTACATTTTTTCGCCGTGGCGTATGCCTATTATTTTTATCTCGCTCTTATTTTCTTTATCGAACAGCTCCTTCGCCGCCTTTGCAAGCACCTCTATCGTGCACGCCGGCGCCTTCTGCACCATGATGTCTCCGCTCTCCGCGTTTTCAAACGCAAAAAGCACAAGCTCAACGGCCTCCTCGAGCGACATGACAAATCGCGTCATCTTCGGCTCCGTTATCGTTATCGGCTCGCCCTTTTTTATCTGGTCTATCCACAGCGGGACAACCGAACCGCGCGAGCAGAGCACATTCCCGTAACGCGTGCAGCATATGCTTGTCCTGTCCGGCGAAACCGTTCTCGATTTTGCAACAACAACCTTTTCCATCATTGCTTTTGACGTGCCCATCGCGTTTACGGGATATGCCGCCTTGTCCGTCGAAAGGCATATCACTTTTTTAACGCCCTCCTCTATTGCCGCCGTCAGGACGTTTTCCGTGCCGAGGACGTTTGTCTTAACGGCCTCTATCGGAAAAAATTCGCATGACGGCACTTGCTTTAATGCTGCCGCGTGAAATATATAGTCAACGCCGTGCATCGCGTTTTTTACGCTCTGAAGATCGCGCACATCGCCTATGTAGAATTTTATTTTGCCGCTCAGCTCCGGGAATTTTGCCTGGTATTCATGGCGCATATCGTCCTGCTTTTTTTCATCGCGTGAAAAAATGCGTATTTCCTTTATGTCGGTATCGAGAAACCGGTTTAATACCGCGTTTCCGAAAGAGCCCGTTCCGCCCGTTATGAGCAGTGTTTTGTCTGTAAACATACTGTTGCACTCCTTTTTTACATACGTGTCTGAAAATTATATATTATGTATTATATCATACAGGCGCGGCACTGTCAATACGGATCGCCCCTTACACCATACGCTTTTGCCGAAAAATATTTTGCCGCGCAAAGCGCCGTTTTGCGATAAAATACGCGCCGTCATTGTACCAGATGATTAACTGTACGCCCAAATGCGCGCTTTACTGTATACAATTTTACAAAATTAACCCTTCGGATATTGACATATCAAAAAAAATATTGTATACTGATATAAATAAAGCCGCACACTATTTTTAAAGCGCGCTTTATGTGTAAAGTACTAATTCTTTTTTTTACCATTTGGAGGGAGGAAACTGTAATGACATTCGAAACAGCTTTTAAGAGATTAAAAGAGAAGTTTGCTAATGTCGATGCGGCTGAGCTTGAAGATATGGCAATTCAGATAACGCTTTCCGACGAGGACTGCGGAGGTACCTTCTATGCTGCCGTAAAGGATCATGTGCTGGCTGTAGAGCCCTATGACTACAAAGACAACGACGCTGTTATTGACGTTACGAGAACAGCTCTTGCCTCACTGCTTGACGGGAAAACAACTATTGACAAGGCTATCGAAAAAGGCGATATGACCGTAATGGGGGATCTGCAGAAGGTTTCGGCAATCAGAGGCGCTCTTAAGCTTCCCGAAAAGAAGCCCGCGGCAAAAAAGACAACCGCAAAGACAGCGGCAAAGAAGGCTGATACTGCTGCAAAAACAACAGCTGCCAAAGCAACTGCCGCAAAAACAACCGCGGCTAAAACGACTGCCGCAAAGACAACGGCAAAGCCCGCAGCTGCAAAGACAACGGCTGCCGCAAAATCTGCTTCAAAGAAGACAACAAAATAACAGATACAGATTAACGGTATCCGGGGCTGCTGCGCTTACGCAACGGCCCTTTTGCCTTTTATGCCGTATATTGCGGCAAATTTGTTTTTTAAGGAGCGTGCCATAATAAAATGGTCATAGATTTTCACACACATATTTTCCCCGATAAAATTGCGGAACGCACAATACAGGTGCTTGAGGGCAACATCTTAAAAGTCCGGAAAAAGCCGGGACATGCCGTTATAGGCGCAAAGCTCGATGATCTAAAGGCATCCATGAAAAAAAATTCGATAGACGTATCGGTCGTTCTTCCCATCGCGACGTCGCCGCGGCAGACGCCTTCCATAAACAGGTTTGCCGCGGAAATAAACGGCCGCGGCGGGATTTATTCGTTCGGCTCACTGCATCCTTCCCAGGATGATTGGGAAACGGTACTCGAAGGCATAAAGGCGGCCGGCTTAAAGGGCATAAAGCTTCATCCGGAATACCAGCAGTTTTATATAGACAGCCCCGAAAGCATACGTATCCTTAAAAAATGCGAGGAGCTCGGCCTCTATACCGTGCTTCACGCAGGTCATGATATAGGCATAGAGCCGCCCGTCCACTGCTCGCCGGAAACGCTTTCGCACGTGCTCGAATACGTCCGCGGCGATAAGATAATCGCCGGCCATCTCGGCGGCTGGGAGGACTGGGACAACGTCGAAAAATATCTTGTCGGCACGCCCGTAATGTTTGATACAGCGTTTACCGTTTTCTTTATAGCTTCCGAACAGCTTTTAAGGATAATAAAGAACCACGGCTCGGACAAAATCCTTTTTGCAACGGATTCCCCATGGGAGGACCAGGGCAGGAGCGCGGAACTTGTAAAAGCCCTGCCGCTCGATAAGGACGACAAGGATAATATTTTATTTAAAAACGCAAAAAAAATACTTAATTTAAGCTAAAGCTATTGTGCTTCGCGCCGATTTGCTGTATAATATCAGTATACGGACAAACGCCGAAAGGATAGGAATATAAAAATTATGTTTAACAGCGACATAAGCATCGATCTCGGTACCGCCACGGTGCAGGTATATATAAAAAACAAAGGCATAGTTTTAAGCGAGCCGACGGTTATCGCCGTAAACACCGACACAAACGAGGTTCGCGCGGCTGGCGACGCGGCGCTTGAAATGCTCGGGCGCACTCCGCCGAACATTCAGGCCGTAAGGCCGCTGCACGACGGAGTTATATCAAGCTTCACGCTTGCCAAGGAAATGATAAAAATATTTCTGAGGCGCGTGCTTTCGCGCACGGCCGGCCATCCGCGCATTATGATGTGCGTCCCGAGCGGAGTAACGGACGTTGAGCAGCGGGCCGTTATAGAAGCCGCAAGGGAAGTGGGAGCGCGCGACGTCTATATTATAGAGGAGCCCGTCGCCGCCGCTTTGGGCGCGGGATTTGATATTTCGCGCGCGCACGGCACGCTTGTTGTCGATATAGGCGGCGGAACGACGGATATTGCCGTTATGTCGCTCGGCGGCATAGTGGCAAGCCGTTCGCTCAAAATTGCCGGCGATGAATTCAATGAAGCGATAGAACGCTATATGCGCCGCGCGTGCAATTTATATATAGGCCCGCGTACGGCGGAGCGCATAAAGCGGGAAATAGGCTCTGTTGTAAAGCGCGAAAACGAGCTTTTCTGCGAAGCAAAGGGGCTGTGCGTCATAACCGGGCTGCCGAGAGCCGTTACCGTTTCGTCAAACGATATTTACGGTATATTTGACGATTTTGTTTACAACATAACGGAGCGCATAAAAGAAACTCTCGAGGACACTCCCCCGGAGCTCCACGGCGATATAATGGAGGACGGGATAATCCTCACCGGCGGCGGATCGCTCATCTACGGTCTTGACGCAAAAATAGAAGAAGCCGTCGGCGTAAAATGCAGGCGCGCGGACGACATAATAAACTGCGTTGTGAAGGGTGCGGCAAAGGCTCTCGAGAGCGTCGATACGATAACCGACACAACTCATATATTCCACAAAAAAGCGTATATACGCGATTAAACCATGAAAAGGAGAAAATTAAAATGCTTGATATTACGGATATTCAGAACATACTCCCCCACCGTTACCCGTTCCTGCTCGTTGACAGG
>DVLU01000001.1 GCA_018715365.1 Candidatus Ornithomonoglobus intestinigallinarum
TCGGGCGGCACGGAAGAGGTGCTTATAGCAAATAACCTGTTTGATAACTGCGGCTATGCGCGCGGCGAATGGGGCGAAGCGGTCATAGAGATGAAGCCGAGAAAGGAATTTGACGGAATAAATTATTATCACGGACATATTGCGGTCAGGAACAATTTCTTCGGCGGAAGCGAAAAATTGCTGCTGTCAGCGGCAAACACGGAAAATATCGAATTTACCGATAATGCCGTGCCGCGCGATACGCACATTGCGGCTTATAAAGACTGCAAAAATGTGACCGAATCAAACAACATAACCGTAATTCCGCCGGCGGAGCATGAGTAAGCGCCGATGCGGCACAATATATCAAAATAGGAGAAAAAAATCATGAGGTTTCTTGGAACGGGAGCGGGAGAGGGTATACCAAACCCTTTCTGCGGATGTGAATTTTGCGAGAACGCAAGGAAATGCGGAGGAAAAGAGATTCGCATGCGGTCCTCGTTCAGAGTTGACGAAAAGCTTATAATAGACATCGGGGCGGACTTTTTTGCCCAGGCGGCAAGATTCGGGGAACGCTTTGACACCGTTGAGCATGTTTTATATACGCATACTCACACCGACCATTTTAATTTTAATATGATATGGGAGCGTTCCGTGAGAACGTCGGGCAAGCTGCCGCCCCTGAATGTCTATTTTACAGAGGAGGCCATGGACGTTATAGATGAATTCTTTATGAATTCGCGCGTTACATATGGCAGGGAGGCATATACGCGCCCGGAGGATATAAATTTTGTGCGCCTTAAATTCGGCGAAACAAAAAATATATGCGGCTATAACGTCACTCCTCTGCGCGGCGAGCATTCAACAAGCTTTGAGCAAAATGCGGCAAATTATCTGCTTGAGAAGAACGGCAAAAGCCTGTATTACGCGCTGGATTCGGGGTATTTCCTCGATGAAACCTTTGAAAGGCTCAGTGGAAAAAGGCTTGATATATTTATCGGGGAATGTACGTTCCCCGTTATCGGCAAAGATTTCAAGCCGGATTTGACAGGACATATGGATATAAATATGTGTCTTAAAAATTTGGAAAAGCTCTATGAAATCAATGCCGTAACGGAATCAACAAAAGTGTATTTAACGCATATCGGGCCTTTAGCAACTCATGAGCAGCTGTGCCGTTATTTTGAGGGGCTGAAAACGCCTTATAAAATAACCGCGGCGTATGACGGTATGATTATCTGAGACGCGGTATATAAATGCTCAGGGCCGCTTTGCGCCGCGATACGTATGGGGGTGATAAAAGCTTTGATAATATGAACAGTATTCATTTATTGGGTTTGGTAATTGAAAAAATAAAGTGTATGGAAATTAAACGCATAAAACACGCGTATGATTTTTGTACCGCAGGAAAGATAGGAGGGCATAAAAATCATGAAGAAAATAATAAATCTCGTTACAGCGGTCGCAATTGCCGTTTCGAGTGCGCTTGTAACCGTCCCGGCTATGGCGGCGGATACATACAGCGAAGAATGGGGTTTTGAAAACACTGTATTCGATGGAAATAACGGCGATGGATTGTATCGCTGGCCTACAAACGACAATGAAGCCGGAATCGTTGGAGACGGCGGAGTGAACGGAAGTAAAGGCTTTAAGCTTGCGACGACAAATTACTCACAGCTTTATAAACAGGGATTGGATTTAACCGAGGGCGTATATGAGTTCGGTGCATCTGTAAGGCTTACGAAAAGTACACCGCATGCGCGGTTCCGTTTCGGAAGCGGCGATAAAGCGGACAAAGACAATACGGCATTCACAATTGCGGAGATAAACAACGGTTCAATCAACCTTAACGGAAACCAGCAATGCGCGGAAAATAAAATAGCGAAGACGATAAAAGCGGATACATGGTATACGCTGGACGCGATAGTAGATCTTGATTCCAAATACTGCCTTGTAACGGTAACGGATGACACCGGCAGCGTGTACGCCAAAAACCGCTATACGATAACAAATAATGAGATAGGCTGGTTTGGATTTAATATTTCCGATCCAAAAGATGACAACGGAGATGTTTATGTTGACGATATGTACATAAAAAGCTTCAACGGCAGCTCAATTGTACTTGTGGATGACGATTTCAGCAGCTACACGCAGGAAACCGGGGAGCTTCCGTATTTCGGAGGCGGATATCCCGAAAAGAATACATATGAAAGAGCGAAGGGGGATATGGTTGAAAAAGGTGCGCTGGAGCTTACAGGCGGACATGCGGTCAGATATATGCCGACAATGCTTTCCTCAGGTTACACATGGCTTACTCCTGATGCGCCGTTTGCAGACAGCGGAAAGCTGAAAATAGAATTTAATATGAATGTTGCATCGGCCGACAATGGACAGATAACGGTTGATATAAAAAACAAAAAAAGAGTTGAGGACATTACACCGTTGTTTGCGGATAAAAGTGCCCTTGTAGACGGCAGCAGCGGCACACCATTTGCAAATGTAAATTACAGCACAGATCAGGATATGGCTGTAGAGATTATATACAATACTGCCGACGGAAGCTATACAACAACGCTTAAAAATGCCGATGGCACTTCGGAAACATTAACAGGAAAGGAAACGCTCCCGGAAAACGATACAAGCGTTTCAGCCGTGTGGATAAATTGCATCCATGGCACGGTAACTATCGATGATTTAAAAATAACGCATATTATAAATGAAGAGCCTGCCGAGCCGGAGGTTATCACGGGCGAACAGGCGAAAATCGCGCAAGTAGCAGGCAAAACGCTGCCCGAAGGTATGACAGTCGAAGACGGTCAGCTCACCTTGGGTGATGAAACAATATCCGCATGGACAATAACGGCAGCCGCAGATAAATTTAAAACCGGCGATACAATAAAAGCAACGCTCACAACAGGGAAAACCTCGAGCAGCAAGCTCGGAATTATTCCTACGGTTGATGGAGGAGATATTACGTTCTACGTGCTTATAAACAAAGCTGCCGATTCGGTGGAATCGGTAGAATTCATACCTGCCCAATAAAACGGACGGAGCAAGGAGGAAAGACATGAAAAAGAATTACACGGAACCGACCATATCGGTAAGAAAATTTTTGCATGAATCGATAGTGACGGAATCGGGGAACCATGCGCTGGATCAAGCGGCACGGGCGGTCACAAACGGCAGCCTGAGCATAAACGGAAAGAGCAATATCCCTCTTGATGAACTTGTAAAGCTGAATTTCTGATACGGGATTTGCCCGGCAGCACCTCGGCAGCGAGCCGATCTCTCTATTATTTTTTCTCTCTTGAAAACCGGGGACACTAAAATTAGTGTCCCCGGTTTTAATATGCCGTTATTCAAGCTCGGCATCCTGTGCCGCCGCCATCATATTATACCAAACAAACAGCTTGTAGGAAGCCGCATTTTCAGCCTTTTTGTAATCAACGCTTACAATTTGCTCATCGCTTGTTACCGTAACGGAGGCTTTATCGATGCCTATTAGCGCGCCGTCCGCATCGTACTGCGCAACGTATGTGTCAACGCTGCCGAATACCGCCGCGTCTTTCAGCGTAAACGATACTGTATCTTCCGTTCTTTCGGCCTCCTCAACGGCCGCCGCAAGCGGCTTTATTTCCACCGAAGCGTCATAATGGATATACAGGTCGTCAAAGTATATTTCTTTTGGATTGCCGCTGTTGTTATCTTCGGATATGCCCCACAGAACGGGGAAGGCCGAGCCGCTGTCTCTTGCTATTTCGGTATCATTCACATAGAATATTCTTGTGAATGAGTCTTTGTGGTTTTCGACCGTAATTTTTAGTCTGTCATACCGGTCCTGCGTAAAGTAAGGTGTTATATCAACCGCATCGCCGCCGCTTGTTGTGTTATCGTTATAGCGCAAAGCATTGTCTTTGATATTGACGCTTATTTCAAGCGTCGCGGTACCGCCGTTTTGTATATCGGGAGTTGTAAAGCCGATACGCGGTCCGCGGTCATCTGACCATCTTGCAGAAGAAAGCACAAGAGCCTTTCCCGTAACGCCGCCGTCCTTGGATAACCAGCCGGTTTTACTATCTCCGCCGCTGCTTCTTGTACCGACATATAACTGTGCACCTTTTGTTTCACACGGCAGCTGCTCATAGCGTTGCTGTGAGATTATCGTTCCCTGCAAATCTTCAAAATCGTTTGTTATATCCTCAAATTCGGGAGCGGGCGGCTCCTCGGGCGCTGTTGAGGTTGTCATTGCGTTTGATTTTATGCCGAAGTTTGTGATATAGTCGGTATTTGAGCCTGTACCGTTATTTGCCGTAAAGTTTCTGTTTATGCCGGTAACGGTAAGCACGCTCCTTCTTGCGTCCTTATCGTAGCCCGGGAGCACAAACAGCGTCATAACGTCGCCGCGGTAAAAATATTCGTTTTTATCCTTGTTGCCGTCCTTGGTGAATTTTACTGTTATTGTGTGGTCGCCGTCAAATTCCCATGTGCCCTTCTCAAATGTATGGTCTGGCTTTAATATGAGCTCATACGACTCAACAGGCATATCCGCGCCCTTGTATGCGCCGCTGTCATCAGCCGATGTAACGCCCGTATCGTAAAGCGTTGTTCCCACGGACGTTATATCCCATGTGCCGTAAAGCATTGTTTCGGTAACGGCCTGTTCCTTTTCGCCGGCGTATACAACCGGAGAAACAACGGGCCAGCCGTCCTCGGTCCAAAGCATTTTGCGCACCTGCAGATATGCCGCCGCTTCGGGAACTTTTCTTGAATGCTGAACGTAATACCAGTTTTCGTCATCATCATGCAGAACGGAATTATGTCCGTTGCCGTAATACGTTATCCCGTCGCCTATTTTATACGAGCCTATAAGCTTATAGCCCCATGGGAGCGACGGGTCGCTTTGCTGGGCATATGCCGTGCCGACTTGGTTGCCGCTTGCATCCCTGAACCGCGTATGCGGATTTGCCTGACCGAGAACGTCCGCCATTGAAGCGTCCGTTCTGGCAATACGGCAGTTGTAGTTTGATCCGAGCCAGCCGTATGACGTGAACATATATATGTTGTTATTCTCCGGGTTCTTTATTGTGAACGGACCCTCCGGGCCCATAATTCCGTCCGGTGTGGAGAACAGACGCGCGCCTACGTCTTTAGATGTTTCTATAATTTTTGCATCCGAAGTATAGTCAACGCCCTCGACGCGTCCGTCATCTGTCAGCTTTGCGCCGAGTATACCTCTCCAGAACGAGCCCCATATAAAGTAGTTAACGCCGTTTTCGGTGTAAATATTTGCGTCTATTGCGTTTGTGGTATAACCCGGCTTTGACGCGAGCACAACGCCGCAGTCCTGTGTTTCTCCGTCCCAAAGCCCGGGCGACTTTGCTTTGACAAGCGTTATAACGGAGTTTTGGCCGCCGACGCCTGTTGAAACGGACAGATAGAACCAATACGGATATTCGTCGCCTTCAACATACAAAAGATCCGGCGCCCAATATGTGGCGTTTGCCGTTTGATCGCTATAGTTTTGTGCAATAAATTCCTTTGCCTTTTCGGGCACCGTTATCTGCTGCGTATAATCATGCTCAATCCAGTTTATAAGATCATCGGATTCATACACGAGATTATGCGATGAATACGCCCAGTATTTTCCGTCTACAGGGTCTTTAAATATAGTCGGGTCGTGCGCGCCGAACGTTGTGGGATCGCTGTCCTCGGGCGATGCGGGCGGGAATTCAACGGGCGAATCCGTGACTTCTATATACCCGCCGTTGTATTGCTTGCCGTTTTGGTCGGAAAGGATGATTTCGATTCTGGTGTAAACATCCAAATCATCACGTATTTTGGCTTCATCTGTGTCTATATCTATGTCAAACTCGGCCCGGCGTCCTGCTTCAACGACTAAAGTTGCGGTTGGCGGGATAACGTGCGCGGTACGTACACGCAGTTCAATGCGCGCTTCTTCGGGCGTATAATTTTTTATATCCACCATTGCCGTAATGGTAGAATTAGGTTGAGCCTGATATATTTCGTTGCCGTCCTCGTCATAGAAATTAACGTCAATGTCAAGACGGTTCTGCTTTGCAAGCATAGCCGCAATGCCGTCGTTGTACATCGCTTCTGCCTGCGCTTCCGAAAGCGCCGTTGAATAGACTTTAAAATCGTCTATCATGCCGGAGAAGTACGGGTCGGCATACTGTGATTTGCCGAAATAATTATTGGTACAATCGCTGAAATCGGAAGGGTTCAGCGTAATACCGGTTGTTGAGCCGCTGGGAACGCCGTTTACATACATTGAAGTGGTATTTCCGGAGCGTGTAACGGTAATATTGTTCCACTCATTTTGCGTAACACGGTTTGTTCCGATAAGTATTTGTTCGGCTCCGGCGGCATTTCCGCCTGTTGTCATAACAAAACGCGGGAAATCGCTTGTCGGCGCAAGGAAAACATATTTTCCCGTTCCCGTGCCGAAGTCGAAAGCTCTCTGCCAATATTCCGAGCCGGTCGGATAAATCCACACGCTGAATGTGAAATCTTCCGTAACGCCGCTAAGAGCGGAAACATCGTTTGCGGACGCATATTTATCGGTACCCGTGCTTATCGCATTTCCGGTCACGCCCTCGCCCTCTGCAAGCGAAGCGCCGTTAAGCGTATAGCCGTCGCCGCCGTCGTCAAAAGTTACATCGATAACCGGCTCCGGCAGCTCTGTATCCGCCGCCGAAACGGGCGCGATCCAAACAGACAGCGTCATAGCAAGCGAACACAAAACGGCCGTAAGCCTTTTTGCCGTTTTCATAATAAAACCTTCTCTCCCTATATTATTTCGGGCGCTCCCTACGCCCGATATTGACAAATTAAATTACTTGTATATAACGGTGTCAACGCCTTTCTTACCCCATTTTTGGACGTTGTCCTCATTTGTGCCGGTAAACATAAGCGTCGGTGCTTCGCGGTCTCTGTCATATGCAGCCGAAACCGCTGCCGTTATTTTTTCATCGCCCATATTGAGCGTTAAAGTGTATTCTCCGTCAAAATCCCACGTTCCCGAAACATCGCCGTATGTGAGCGTCATGTCGGAATTCAGAATAAGCTTCTTTGAGCGGAGCATTGCGTTTGTGTTGTCGCCTATGGAAATATAATCCCATGTGCCGCAGATAAGCTCCTTCGAAAGCGTCTGAAGCTCCTCGCCCGCATAACGCTCCGGCATAACGATCGGCCAGCCGTCCTCGTTCCAGTACATTCTGCGTACATGGAGCGTTGCGTAGCCGCCGACGGTTTCGCGCGTATGGTGCACAAGGAACCATTCGCCGTTATCGTTTAATACGGAGTTGTGACCCGGGCCGTAATACGTTGTCTGATCGTCAAACTGATACGAGCCGGTTAATTTATAGCCGTATAAATTTCCGGCTTCCTCCTCAGGATCGTCGTAGCGGTCAACGCTTTCGCCGTTTTGGTCAACGTAAGGGCCGGTTATGCTCTTTGAGCGGGCAACGCGTATATTATACGTATCGTTTAAGCTGTCGTAAGACGAGAACATATAATAATAGCCCGTGTCCTCGTTATATACTATATAGCCGCCCTCGGGGCCGCCAACGCCTCTGTAGCGGCTGAATACGCGCTCGCCGACGGAGGACATGTCGTCAACGGTGAAATCATCGTTTAAGGCTTTCATATGAAGCCCCTCCCAGAACGAGCCGTATACCATATACGGTTTGCCCGTTTCGCGGTCAACGGCGATGTTTGAGTCTATCGCATTGACTTTTCCGAGCTCCTCATCGCCTGTAACCGACGTAAATATTATTTCGCCGTTTTCCCACGGTCCCTCGGGGCTGTCGGACTTGAACAGTATCATGGATGAATTGTTCTGCCCGAATGCGTCAGAATACGAGCAGGTGAGATAATACGGTGTTTCGGCATCGTTTTCATTATAGAACATATCCGGCGCCCATATATTCGAATACTCGGATATATCATCGTGCCTGTATATTTCCTTTACGCACTCCGGCACTTCGGGAAGCGTATTCACCGTGCGCGTCCAGTTTATAAGGTCGTCGGATTTGAAAATATCTATCATGCCCGTGGAATAAACGTAATACGTGCCGCTTTGCGGGTCTTTGAATATCGACGGGTCATGAACGCCTATTGTCGTTTCCATTGTGTCCTCGGGCGCGCTCTGCGGGAACGCCGCGTCCGTTTTAACGGCGGACGAAACCTTTTGCACGGAGCCGTCCTCAAAAACGGCGTAAACGTCGGCCCTTCCAGAAGCGCTTATATCGGCGCTGTCCGCGGCCGTTTCGCCGGGCGCAAGCGTCTGTCTGCCGTCGGAAAGAGGCGCTGCGGAGGACAACCTGCCGTTTTCATCATACGCGAGCGCGATATAATAATATGAAAGCTCCCCGGGCGTAAAGTTTTTCGTTTCCGCCTCAACGCGCACATTGCCGTCCGACGGTATAAAAACAGTTTCGTTTTCGCCGTCAAAATAACGTATTTCAGCATCGGCCTCGTTGCCGAGCACCGATTTCACCTCGGCTTCCGATAAGCCGTAATTATAGATAACAAAATTATCTATCATGCCGTTGAAGTACGCATCGGCAGCATACTGCGATTTGCCGAGATAATTTGCGTTTGTTTCGCCCAAAAGCGAAAGGTCGTTGGCAAACGTGTTTGATGTCGCGGCCGTTTCGCCGTTTATGTACATAACGGCGTCCGTTCCCGTGCGCGTTATTGTAAGGTTGTTCCATTCGCCTATGTTGAATTTCATGCCTGCTGCGAACAGATCGTTGCCCTTGAACCTGAACTTCGGCAGGCCTCCGCCGTTATGCGTAAAGAACATAGTATTGTCCGTTCCGCTGCCGATGTCGAACACGCGCGGATATGATGCTTCGTCGCGCGGCAGAAAATCGACGGATATTGTGTAGTCGCCGGTCATGTCCGCCGTTATGCTGTCCCCGAGCTTAACATACTGGCTTTTTGAGCTGTCAAGGTCAACCGCCATGCCGTCCTCGCCCTCGGCAAGCGACGCGCCGTCCATAAGCTCGTATTCTGCCGAATCGTCGTCAAACGTTACCTTGTAGACGATTTTACCGGTATCGCCCATATCGCGCACCGCAAAGGCGTTTGCGGAGCTCAGCACAAGCCCGAGCGCCAGTGCTGCGCAGATTGTTTTTTTGAGCTTCAAAAGGCTCACTCTCCTCTCAAATATATTTTTGTATCTGAATATACTTAACATAATTATATCAAAAAAAATTTTCCGTGTAAAGTTTATAAACGTGCGATTTTGTTTATAATTCAGTTAAGATTGAGCGTAAAAAATCATATAAAAAACAATACCGCGCATTTTTTTGCGCGGGTACGTCATAGAATGATTGTGGAAGGCATAAGAAGGAGGGGTTTTTATGACAGAGGCGGAAAGAGATATAGGGCTCAAGGTCATAATCGCCGTGTTTGCGTTTATGCTTGCCGGAGGCGTTGCCTGCGGCAGCGTGTACCTTATGCGCCATGCTTCGGGCTACGGCGGCCTTGAGGGCTATTTGAGCGAATTTTTAAAAAACACCGTTTCGGGCGTTGATAAATACGATGTGTTCAAAAGCGCGTTGAAATCAAACCTTATAATGCTCGCCGTTATATTTGCCGCGGGCTTTTTCAGAATAGGCTTTATCGTAGCCGGGGTGTGTATACTGCGCAAGGGCTTCATTATGGGCTTCACTGCGGCGTCGTTTGTGAAATGCTTCGGCATAAAAGGCATGGCGGTGAGCCTTGCTTATCTGCCCGGACTTGCGCTTATTATACCCGCTTTTCTGGTATTTTGCTCCGTCAGCGGCAGTTTTTCCCTCAAAAAAGACCGTTTGCAAAAAAAAATTATTTTTTCTTATATTTTTTTTACGATAATTATAATCACAATATTTTGTGCGGCGTCGTTTTTAGAGGGTTATCTCACCACAACATTTATGACCAAATTCGCCGCATTGCTTTAGAAATTTATAAATTACCTGAAAATTAGCTATTTACAAATTCAAAAATTGTGGTATAATAGTTGTACTGAAATAAAACTGAAATAATATTGTAACATGCCGACAACCTATGAAACTGTTCTGCAATATACATAAAACAAACTCGGGAGGAAACGAAAATATGCGGGCATATGTTGATGAATATGCAAGCTTTATGACAAATGTGCGTCACAAGGCGGAGAACACAATAGAATCATATAAAAGAGATGTAAGCCAATATATTACATACCTTAACAACAGCGGCGTTGAGGACGCGGCGCTTGCCACGCGCGCAACCGTGCTTTCATATCTTTTGCTGTTAAAAAACATGGGGAGAGCCACGTCTACCGTATCGAGGACGCTTGCGTCGATACGCTCGTTTTACGTATTTTTGCTTCAGAGCGGAGAGGCGCAGAGCGACCCGACAACGAACGTTGAAGCGCCGCACGTTGAAAAAAAGCCGCCGACGATACTTTCCACCGAGGAGGTAGACCTTTTGCTTTCGCAGCCGTCGGCGTCGGACAGCAAAGGGCTCCGCGATAAAGCGATGCTCGAGCTTTTGTACGCGACCGGCATACGCGTTTCGGAGCTTATAAATTTAAATGTGTCGGACATCAGCCTTGCCCCGGCGTTTATACGCACGTCAAACGGCAAAAAGGAGCGTATTGTGCCTGTCGGTCATACAGCCGTTGAGGCCATGACGGCATACATAACAAAAGCGCGCCGCATGCTTGTAAAGTCGGGAGATGAAGAAGCGCTGTTTGTAAACTGCAGCGGAGCGAGGCTGTCGCGCCAAGGCTTTTGGAAGATAATAAAGCATTACCAGCAGTCGGCGGGAATAGAAACGGAAATCACGCCGCATATACTGCGCCATTCGTTTGCGGCGCACCTTATAGAAAACGGCGCTGACCTTCACAGCGTGCAGGAAATGATGGGACATGCCGATATTTCATCAACGCAGGTATATTCAAAGCTTATGAACAGCCATTTGCGGGACGTGTATGCAAAGGCGCATCCGAGAGCATAGTCTTAAAAACAATAAGCGGCGGACAGCGCGGGAGGAAGTTTGTAAAAGGAGTCAATGGTCAAAATTATGAAAATAAAGCTGAATAAAGCGGCAGCGGCAGCCGTCTGCGCAGCCGCTGCGGCGGTTATTGCGTGCTGCGCCGTCGTTTTGCTTAATCAAAATATAAGAATAAAAATAATGGATGAGATAAATCTGCGTTATCCCGAGAAGTGCCGGTATACGTATTATTACGTAAACAACATATTGCAGTACGGGCTTGAGGAGCACGACCTCGAGCAGAACGACGTAAAGGAAATACAGGTAGGCAACAATAAAAAATATATGGTAAACCATTCGCGCGGCTATGCAATGGAGTTTCCGCGCGACGCAACGTTCGATCTCACGTCGGGAAACGAGTTTATAAAGGCAAAAACGGAAAAATACGATATAACCGTTTCAAAGGAGTTTTCGCCCTATGAGGACGTAAGAGGGTATATAAGAGATTATCTTCATAAATTTCTTTTAAACGACAGATTCCGTGAACAGAACAAAATAGAAATACATAAGAATTCCGTCGAGAAAATAGGCGATTTTTGGGTTCAGGTTGTATTTGCCGAAAGAACGCCGGCGCCGGACAGCCCGATAAAGCAAAAGGTGTATGCGTACTGCTATATTTACGAGGAGGAACAGCGCTATTACAGGATAATGCTGAAGGCTCCGGAGTATGACGACGAATTTATAGATACCGTTTACAGGATGCTTTATTCCTTTACGCTTGACGTCCCGATACAGGGCGTTTCAAAGGACTATACAAATTACGCGCCCGTTGAGGACCCGAACTGGAACGAGGAAACAAAAGCGTTTTACGAGGAGCTTGTAAACACGGATAAGCTGAAATGGGGAATATACGTCCCGCAGGGCGTGAGAGATCTTCATTTTGAAGAAGTCGAGGAGATGGAGCAGACTATAGACTACACGTTCGAGGGCATGATAGAATACCTGTATTATTGGGAGGAATTCCCGTCGGAAGGTATGCTCGAAGCGTACAACAAAGGCAAAATAGTTGAGCTTACCGTTCAGACGTCAACCGTTATGAACGAGGAGCTTGACGGCTGGAGCCCGGCGTTTGATGTGCTTGACGGACGATGCGACGACTATATCCGCGCCTTTGCGAGAGCTGCCAAGGAATTCGGGCATCCGTTCCTGTTCAGGCTGAATAATGAAATGAATTCCGATTGGGTATCGTATTCAAGCTCGGTGCTCATGTGCGATCCGAGCTTGTACGTTGAAATATGGCACAGGTATTATAACATCTTCCGCGAGGAGGGGGTTGACAATGCCATATGGATATTTAACCCGAACAACATAACGTTCCCGCCGTGCGGCTTCAACGACCCGATGGCGTATTACCCCGGTAACGATTACGTTCATGTGTTCGGAGTGACGGGCTATAATACGGGCACGTATTACGCCGAAAAATACGGAGAAAAGTGGCGAAGCTTTGAGGAGCTATATGACGAATGCGAGTTGCTTTTCGGAGAACGCTACGCAAAATTCCCGTGGATAATAACGGAGTTTGCGTCAAGCTCCGTAGGCGGCGACAAGGTGCAGTGGATAAACGATATGTTCGGCGTACTGCATAAATATCCCAAAATCAAAATGGCGTTCTGGTTTAACAGCGCCGACTGGGATCCCGATTATCCTAAGGAAACGGTGCTTTCGCGCCCGTATTGGCTTGACGAAACGCCGGAAACGCTTAAGGCGTTCGGAGATAACGTAAAGAAGGAATAGCGGTTAAATAAAGTATAAAAACAGAGAAAAAGCATATTATAACAGTAAGAATCAACGCGCACGGAGGAGATTGACGTGAGACTTATGAAACATATAATATGCTTTTTTCTTTGTTTTTTAACGCTTGCCGCGCCGGCGGCATATGCGGAGGGGACTGTCGAAACCGATGCAAAAGCGGTGCTGCTTATGGAAGCCGATACGGGAGAGGTGCTTTATGAGGAAAACGCGGACGAGCGCCTGCCGATTGCAAGCGTCACAAAAATAATGACGATGCTTCTCATTGCCGAAGCCGTTGACGGCGGCAAAATAAAATTGGACGATATGGTCCCGGTAAGCGAGAACGCAATGAGCTACGGCGGCTCAACGATGTTTCTTGAGGCGGGCGAGGAGCTGAGCGTCAGCGATATGCTGAAGGGCATAGCGGTTGCGTCGGCAAACGACGGCTGCGTTGCAATGGCTGAATTCCTTGAGGGGAGCGAAACGGCGTTTGTTGAAAAAATGAACGAAAAAGCATCGGAGCTCGGGATGGAGAACACATCGTTTATGAACACAAACGGCCTTGACGAGGACGGCCATTATTCATCCGCAAGGGACGTTGCCGTTATGTCGCGCGAGCTTATGACGCACCCGCTTATATTCGACTACACAACAATATGGACGGACACGCTGAGGAACGGCAAATTCAGCCTTGCGAACACAAATAAGCTGATACGCTTTTATAACGGCGCAAACGGCCTGAAAACAGGCTCAACGTCTCAGGCGCTGTGCTGTATAAGCGCTGCGGCAAAGCGCGGCGATATGCAGCTTATAGCCGTTGTGCTCGGCGCGCCGACGTCGGCAAAACGCTTTTCAAGCGCAAAGGCGCTGCTCGATTACGGCTTTGCGAATTATAAGACAGAAAAAGTGCTTGACCCGGCCGAGGAGCTTGAACGCGCCCCCGTTTCAAGGGGCGTTTCGCCGGACGTGGGCGTCCGCGCGGCGGAAAGCTATACGGTGCTTCGCAAAAAGAGCGGCGGCGGTGAAATAACAACCGAAACGGTTATTGACGAACCGCTCCGCGCGCCGATAAACGAAGGCGACACGGTGGGAAGGATAATAATAAACGACGGCGAAACCGCGGTTGAAAAAGACGCGGTCGCCGCCGAAAACGTTATGCGGAAAAGCTTTGTTGAAATATTGACGGAATTTATTGCGGGATTTATGGCAAGGGAATAACGGTGCTCATGCGCGAAAAAATATGGGCTGCCGATTTCGGCGCGGACAGCGTCTGAAATAGGCAGCCCTGTGAAATTCTTAATGGGGCCGGATGTGCCGAAATGCAGCGTTATCTGTATGAACGCGCATATATTCCGGCAATCTCCTCATCGGTTGTTTCCGCGGGATCGTACTTAAAAAGTACGCCCATCGTGGCCCTTGCATTTTTTGCCAGCGTCATAAATTCATCTTCTTTTATGCCGTAGTCGGACATCTTAAGCTCATTAACGCCGCAGGCTTTCTGAAGCTCATCGAGCGCCGTTATAAAATCATACGGGCTTGACGCATCAGCCTTGCCGAGAAACTTCGCCATATCGATAAAACGCTCGTCGCATACGTGCTTATCGATCCAGAACTTGAAATATTCCTTTGAAATCATTATAAGGCCGGCGCCGTGCGGCAGCTCGGGATGATATGCACTCATTGCGTGCTCCATTGAATGTTCGCTTGTGCATGCACAGGCAACCATCGAGTAGCCGGACATCGTGTTTGCGAACGCAACGGCCTCTCTTGCCTCTATATCGTTTCCGTCCTTTACTGCGCGCGGCAGATATTTGCCGATGTTTTCTATAGCGGTGCGCTCAACCATATCGCTCATCGGATTGGCGATGTTGGCAATGTAGCCCTCAAGAGAATGGCACAGCGCATCAAAGCCCTGGTATGCCGTAAATTCCGGCGGAACGGTTGTCATAAGCTCGGGATCGACTATGGCAAGCACCGCAAAAAGCGTGTCGCCGCAGCTTATGCCTATTTTTTCGTTTGTTTCGGGATTTGTTATAACTCCGGCTTCGTCAACCTCGCTGCCCGTACCGGCGGAGGTCGTTATTGCAATATACGGCAGGGGAGCGTTCTCCACCGGCCTGGCTTTGCCCGTGGCGCCGCCCGCGTAATCCCAAAGATCGTCCGAGGGCTGCGGCGCAAGCATCGCCATAACCTTTGCCGCGTCCATAACGCTGCCGCCGCCCAGGGCAACAACAAAATCGCAGCCTGTTTCCCTTGCCGTCCTTGCGCCTTCCTCAACGACCGACTTAAGCGGGTTTGCCGCAACCTTGTTGAATATAACGTATTCGCAGCCCGCCTTTTCAAGCTCGCTTTTTGTGCGCTCAAGAGAGCCGTTTGTTATTGTCGATTTACCGTTCGATATAACAAGCAGCGCCTTTTTGCCGGGCATTGCCTGCTCATGAAGCTTTCCGAGCGAGCCTGCCCCGAAAAGTACTCTTGTCGGTGCATAATAATTATAACTGTTCATTTTTCCGCCTCCGATACTGTTTTAATTTATATTATTTTCCGGACTGCCCTCCGGGCAGCCGTTTTAAACGCAGCATACGCTCCCTCCGGCTTCGACCTCCTGCTTCATAATATCGGCAATCGTAACGCCCTCGAGATATGTATTTACGGTATCGTACAAGCCCTCCCAAACCTTAAGCGTCGGGCATTCGTCAACGCGCGGGCATTGATTTGTTTCGCCGGCAAGACACGCCACCGGTGCAAGCGCGCCTTCCGTAACGCGCAGAATATCGGCTATTGTGTATTCCTCCGGCGCACGCGTCAGCCTGTATCCGCCGTGAGAACCGCGCCTGCTTTGCACAAAGCCGGCCTTTATAAGAAGATTTACGATCTGCTCAAGATATTTGAAGGATATGTCCTGACGCTCCGCAACATCCTTCATCGATACGCTGCAATTTTCGCCGTGCCGCGCAATATCGAGCATAAGCCTCACGGCATACCGTCCCTTTGTTGATATTTTCATATAATAAACAGCTCCTCGTAATATTTTTGGGGCGCTATTCGCACATATCCCATACTTCGTTTTTGTCCGCGCTTTTGCTGAAATGAAGCTCCGGCGCTTTTGCGCTGACGCGCGTCCCGGCCTCTATCGAGTTTGTTATAAACGAGTTGCCGCCTATTGTTGCGCCGCTGCCTATAACGGTATCGCCGCCGAGAATCGTCGTTCCCGAATATATCGTAACGTTATCGCCTATCGTCGGATGACGCTTAACGCCCTTAAGCTGCTGCCCCTTCCTTGTCGAAAGCGCGCCGAGCGTAACGCCCTGATAAATTTTAACGTTGCAGCCTATTTCGGTTGTTTCGCCTATGACAATGCCGGTGCCGTGGTCGATAAAGAAATATTTGCCTATTTTTGCGCCCGGGTGAATATCTATGCCGGTGACGCTGTGGGCATATTCGGAAATTATCCGCGGGATCATCGGAACGCCGAGCTCCCAAAGCTCATGGGCTATCCTGTACACGGTAACAGCAAAAACTCCTGGATACGAAAAAATTATTTCGTCGGTGCTGTATGCCGCGGGGTCGCCGTTGTACGCTGCTTGAATATCGGTGTTCAGATATTCGCGTATTTTCGGGATCGTACCGAGAAAGCCGCTGACGATTTCTTCGGCCCGTTCGTTTGCCTCGCAGCTCCTGCAGGTGCCGGAAATATCCATATTGCCGAGCGCCTCCGCAACCTGCTTTTTTAAATTGTACTGGATAAATTCAAGCCGTTCGCCGAGAAGATATTTTATGTATTCGCTCCGAACGCGGTTTTTGCCGAAAAAACCGGGAAAGAGCACGCGCCTCAGCTCCTCCGTTATCTCTATAAGAATATCTTTGCTGAGCATACATTCCGTATCGATTCGCTTTGTAAGCTCAAATTTTCCGTAGCTTTCGAGAATCGCTTCAACGGCCGCGTCCACGCTTTTGTCCATATTTCTTCCCTCCGGATTTAAACCTATTGATTTACTATGTATTATACCATTTAAAAGAGAACATGTCAACATTTTTTTGAAAAGGGGAGAGCGCGTATCGGCTGCGGAAATAAAAAAGACAACAAAAAAAGCCCTAAACGAGGTCTGTTGGCTACGCCGAATAGGTGCTTTTCTTGTGACTGCCGCATTAAAGACAACATACCTGCGATAAAGTATTACTTTTGCAAACATTTCGCGGAATTTACCGTCCGAAAGCAAAAACCGTTACCTTGTTTACTTTTTGCAATACCCATCTTGGGAATGAAGCTCCGACACGGCGGCCGATGTGAGAGAATAAGACGAACGCATATCATCAGTGAGAGCGATATGCACTCGTAAGCCGATATTGCTGAACAACCGAGACAATATCGGTTTAATGATATTATAGCACTCCTTATGCTTCTTGTCAAGGAAATATTGAAAATTTTTTTAAAATTTTTTTCAAATCCTTTATTTTACAATAAATATTTTTCGGTTATGCGATAAAATGGCTTGATACACGGCGTCTGCGCGGCGCATTGGGCTTCGCTAAAAATCATAAAACGGTATGGTTTTATGAGCCGGGGCTAAAAACAAGACAAAAAAATGCGGTTGACAGCCGCGGTGCATAATAGTATAATAAAACAAAAAGCCCGAAAAATAAGGGCGGGATTCGGAGGAAAACAAAAAATGAAAGTTCTTGCAATAGGCAACAGCTTCTCAAACGACGCAATGCGTTATCTTCACAACATTGCCAAAGCGGAGGGCTGCGACATGAAAACGGTGAACATCTACATAGGCGGCTGCCCTCTTTCAAAGCACTATATGAACATGAATAACGACGCCGCCGACTATGACTTTGAGTATAACGGCGACCGTACCGGAATAAAGGTTTCGATACGCCAGGCGCTCCAGAGCGATATCTGGGACGTTGTAACGTTTCAGCAGGTAAGCAGCCAAAGCGTTGACTACGAAACGTATACGCCGTATCTCGGCGCGCTTGCCGAATACGCCGCCTACCATGCGCCGAAGGCAAAATTTATGATACATCAGACATGGGCGTATGAGCAGGGGAGCGAGCGGCTGACGCATGAAATGGGCTACGGCGATCAATCCGAGATGTTCCGCGACCTTAAGGCGGCATATGAAAAGGCGGCCGAGGAGCTTGGCGGCGTGCAGATAATCCCGAGCGGCGAAGCGTTTCAGGAGCTTATAAAAGCCGGCGCGCCGCGTATTCACCGCGATACGTTCCACGCCTCTTTGGGCTTGGGACGCTATACGCTCGGACTTGTTTGGTATGAAACACTTACGGGCAAAAGCTGCCTGAATAATTCCTTTGCCGATTTTGACGTGCCCGTTTCTCCGGAGGAAGCGGAGCTTGCAAAGCGCTGCGCTCATATCGCCGCCGGGCGTTACGCAAAATAACAGGGACACTAAAATAAAGGGGACACTAAAACTGTGGGGACGCTAAAAAGTTTTTTTGAGGAGCACAGCCGCGCTGCCGTAGGCTTTTCCGGCGGTGTGGATTCGGCGTATCTTTTATATGCCGCAAAGCGCTGCGGCGCCAAGGTAAAGGCGTATTTTATAAAAACACAGTTTCAGCCGGAATGCGAATACCGCGACGCCGTTCGTGCGGCTGCGGAAATAGGCGCGGAGCTTGAGATTGCGGAGCTTGACATATTAAGACGCGAAATAACCGAAAACCCGGCTGACAGGTGTTATCTCTGCAAAAAACAAATCTTTTCCGAGATATGTGCTCGTGCCGAAAAAGACGGGTTTCCGATTGTGCTTGACGGCACAAACGCAAGCGATGATATTTCCGATCGGCCGGGAGTGCGGGCGCTTAGAGAGCTTGGCGTGCGATCGCCGCTTTGCGAGTGCGGGATTACGAAGCAAGAAATACGTAAGCGCGCGCGTGAAGCGGGGCTGACATTATGGAATAAGCCGTCATACGCCTGCCTTGCAACGCGGATCCCGGCGGGTACCGAAATAACGGCGGAGCTTCTGGAAAGGATTGAGAACGGCGAAAACGCCGTTTCATCGCTCGGTTTTAAGGATTTCCGCTTAAGATATTTCCACGGCGCTGCAAAGCTGCAGCTCTGCGCCGGAGATTTTAACGCGGCGATAAAAAACAGGGAGGAGCTTTTAAACAGGCTTTCGCCTTATTTTGACGATGTTGTTATGGATTTGCGGGCAAGAAAGTGATACAGCTCCGGGGCTGCCTCTTTTAGCGGTCTGCGCTAAAAGAGGCAGCCCTTTGTCATGTTATTTAATGATTGCCGTCATGGCATCACACAGCGGCACCATATTCTCATCCCACAAATATACCTTTACCTGCCCGGTGCTCTCGCTGTTAAATTCCGCATCGGCGGTATTAACGCTGCAGCCCGAGAGCAGTGCGTTTTCGTCAAAGGCGGAGATAAACAGCAACGTGCCGTCCTCAGCCTCATAATCAACGCTGCAGCGGACGATGCCGTTTTCCTCTGTCATGGATACATCGCGGATATATCCGCGCGTGTTGATATCAACCCCGTCAACGATTATCCCGTCATACGGTGCATCCTTTTCAAACGTTTCATCGGAAAGATTGCTGCTTATGCTGAACGTCCCGCTTTCCGGATACGGAACGGACGCTATATATTGACCGAACTTATCCGTTGACGTTTTGTATTCCGTGCCGTTTACCGTAAGTATAACATCGGCGTTTTCGAGAATATCATCGCCGCAGCGGACGGTGCCCGTTATAATAATATTATCGGACGAATTTGTGTTGTATTTCATCGCCTGCTGACCGGCGACCTCCTTGCCGTCAAAATCAAATATGGTTGAATTTGAAACGACGTTTGCGTCTGTCCAATCGCCGTCTTCCTTTATTGCCCAGCCGATAACGTACTTGCCGCCGTCATAAATCATCACTGGATCCCAGTATAAATCTCCGATACATCTGCCGCCCAAAACCTGCTTCATTTTTGAATAAAGCTCCGTTAAAAACGCGCGCTGACCGTCCCGGCTTTCGCCGTATATATCCTGGTAATATCCGCTGTCCTGAAGCTGGCCTTCATAGTTGTCGCCGCGCAGCTCCGCCCAGTTATAGCCCGTTTCCATTATTATAACGTCCTTGTCAAATTCGTTTATAACCTTTGTAAAATCGTTTACAACGTCGTCAATCGAAAGCGGAGTGTTATTGGGGCTTGCCGTTTTGCTGCTCCAGTACGGATAATACGAAACGCCGATAACGTCAAAAAGCGATCTGTCCATTTTCCTTAAAGCGTCTATAAACGTGCCGCGCCTGTACAGATTGCCGCCGTTGTCGCTGTGAAGAACGACCTTTGAATCGGGCGAAGCGTCTTTTACGGCTTTTGCGCCGGCTTCGAGCAGGCGCGCCAGATAAGCGGAATTATTATACAGCCCGTTATTGTCATCTCTCTTGTTAAATAAAATTCCTACCTGCACCTCATTGCCGATGGAAACGTATTCGGGGATTGTATTCTGCGCCTCGAGCTTTTTAAGAATATCAAAGGTGTAATCATAAACCTTTTTCTCAAGATATGAAACAAGCTCTTCGCCGGAAAGGCCCAGCGCGTCTATTTCCTCCTGCCATGCATGAGGAACCATCTGCTTGTCGGCGTCAACCCAGTAATCGGAATATGCTATTGAGAACATTATCTGCATACCCTTGTCCTTTGCGCGTTTGGCAAGATTTAAGCAGTCCTCCTCGGTCATATAGCCCTCGGGCAGATAATATGTGCCGTCGCCGCGTCCCTTTCCGGGATTGTCGAGCAGACGTATACGCGCAAGGTTAAAGCCGTTCTCGGCCATTATCTGAAGCGCGTCGCCCTCGGTGCCGTCCGCGTAGTAAAACTTGCCGTCCTTATCCTCAACGTACGTAAGCTTTGAAATTTCTCCGCCCTTTAAGAACGGCACTCTTGTATCCTCGGCGGTCGAGAGCGAAACGTTTGTTAAAGACACTTCGGCGCCGCCCTGCGTGTAAAGACCTATATCGCACGTCCCGTCCTCAACAATAATATTCGGAACAACAACCTTTTGTATTGTATCGGTCATGGGAACGGATGTTGACGCCATCGTGTGACCCGCCGTTTTGCCGTAAAGATACGATACGCCCGAAATTTTATCGGTTTTTGCATATGCGCTTAAATTATAAACGCCGTTTTCAAGATTTGTTACAGTCTGATAAAGGCGTGCGTTTGATACGGTAATAATATTGTCCGAAACCTCCGCCTGTCCGCCGTCGAGCGTCCAGCCGTCCGTGCCGCCGGCAAAATCACCGTTTACTACTCCGCCGCCGTCATACGGGGCGTCGTATTCGCAAAGGGTCACGCTGTCTACATATACGTTTATACCGGAGTCCCAGTTTTGAAACGTGATAACGTAATCCTTTGACGATGTACATTCAAGCTCAAGCGTAAATTTCTGCCAGCCGAATGTAACGTTTAAGGCTGTCTGCGCAACGTGACTGCTGCCGGGCCATTCGTTTGCGCCGTCCGAAAACGTCATAAGCGGCTTGTCCGTTGACGCGTCGGCTTTTAAAAACGCGCTCAGCATATATGTTTTGCCGGCTTCAAGCGAAACGCGCTGGCCGGTTGTTCCGTCGTTTATCATAAGCGACGAAGCGCCTTCATAATGCTGTTCTGCCGTAATTGACGAGCCGTCCTCGCCGTACCAGCCGCCGGGAGACGGAAAATGCCATTCTCCGTCCGTCCGAAGCTCCTCCTCAAAGCCGGCGTTTGCAAGCAGGTTTGTGTCTGCGTGCACAGCCGCGGGGCATAGCGTAATCAGCATAACCGCGGCAAGAAAATAATTAAAAATCCTTTTCATGTTTATCACATTCCTCTCTCCCGTATGAATTTGATATTTTTATTATATCATAATTTTTTGAAAGGAACAATTCAGAAACAAGACAAAAACAATAAAAAATCGGAACGATTTTCATATCCGCCCCGATTTTTTGCTTATTTATATTATTTTATATTTCTTGCGCTGCGCATACCGTCAAGAATAACGGCGCGCGCCTTTAACGCGCCCTCCTTGCTCATAGGCTCAACGCCCTCGAGCGGATATTTTATTCCGAGCTCATCGTATTTGGCTTTGCCCATCGTATGATAGGGGAGGACGTCGAGCGCCTTTACGTTTTTAAGCGAGCCTATAAATTCGCCGAGCTTGAAAAGATATTTTTCATCGTCCGTAACGTTCGGCACAACAACGTGGCGAATCCATATCGGGATATTGTTATCGTCAAGATATTTTGCGAATTTGAGGATGTTTTTGTTATCCCGGCCAGTAAGCGCTTTGTGGCGCGCCGGGTCTATATGCTTAATATCGAGCATAACAAGGTCTGTGTATTTTATAAGCTCATCGAATTTTTTGCTGCCCTCTGTATACGTTATTCCCGATGTGTCTATGCAGGTGTGTATATTTTGCTTTTTTGCCGCTTTAAAAAGCTCGGTGACAAAATCTATCTGCAAAAGCGGCTCCCCGCCCGTGACGGTTATGCCGCCCTTTGTAAAATTCCTGCACTTTTCGTATTGGGAAAGCAGAGCGCCGGCGGTTGTTTTTTCGCCGGCGCCCGTTTCCCACGTGTCGGGGTTATGGCAGTAAAGGCAGCGCATGGGACAGCCCTGCATAAATATAACAAACCGTATGCCCGGGCCGTCCACGGTACCGCAGCTTTCAATGGAATGGATATAACCCTCCATAGCTTTCCGCCTTCTTTTTTATTACATTTTGCTGTGGAACGTGCGCGAAATAACGTCGTCCTGCTGTTCCTTTGTAAGCTTTATAAAGTTTACCGCATAGCCCGAGACCCTTACTGTAAGCTGCGGGTATTTTTCGGGATGCTTCTGCGCATCGAGAAGCGTTTCGCGTGTGAATACGTTTACGTTAAGATGATGACCGCCCTGCTCCGCATAGCCGTCAAGCAGCTCCACCAAATTATCTATCTGCTGTTCAGTTGCCATTTTATTATTCCTCCTTAAAATTTTGATCCGACGGTTTCCCCGTCCGCTTTGTTATTCCTCGTTAATGCCGCATACGTTTCCTTCGCAGCAGCCCTTGTCAAGCTCTATTTCGAGATCGCCCATAAACACCTCGTCCTTGCCCAGTGCGTTCGGGATTATGGAGAACGTGTTTGAAATTCCGTCCTGCGCGTCCTTAAACGGCAGCTTTGCAACCGACGCAAGCGATGCAACCGCACCGTGGGTATCTCTGCCGTGCATCGGGTTTGCGCCCGGAGCAAGCGGCACGCCCGCTTTTCTGCCGTCCGGCGTGTTGCCCGTCTTTTTGCCGTAAACGACGTTGGACGTTATCGTAAGAATCGACATCGTCGGTATGCTCTTCCTGTAGGTATGGTGCTTTCTTATTTTATCCATAAAGCGCTTTACTATATCAACGGCTATCGAATCGACCCTGTCGTCGTTGTTGCCGTATTTGGGGAAGTCGCCTTCGACGTCGTAATCGACAACGATCCCGTTTTCGTCTCTTATGCATCTTACCTTTGCGTATTTTATTGCGCTGAGCGAATCGGCAACAACGGAAAGGCCGGCTATGCCCGTTGCGAAGTATCTCTTGACCTCTCTGTCGTGAAGCGCCATCTGAATGCTTTCATAGCAGTATTTGTCGTGCATATAATGAATAACGTTCAGCGTATTCACATACAGCCCCGCAAGCCATTCCATCATATCGTCGTATTTTTGCATAACGTCGTCAAAATCAAGATAGTCGCCCTCAACAGGCCTGTATCTCGGGCCTATCTGCGTCTTTAAACGCTCGTCAACGCCGCCGTTTATCGCATAGAGCAGGCATTTTGCAAGGTTCGCCCTTGCGCCGAAGAACTGCATTTCCTTGCCCACGCGCATGGACGATACGCAGCACGCTATGGCGTAGTCGTCGCCGTGCGAAACGCGCATCAGGTCGTCGTTTTCGTACTGTATCGACGAAGTCTTGATCGACATTTCCGCGCAGTAGCGCTTAAAATTGCGCGGCAGCTTCGTTGACCACAATACTGTCATGTTAGGCTCCGGCGCTGTGCCGAGATTGTCGAGCGTGTGAAGGTATCTGAACGAATTTTTCGTTACCATATGGCGCCCGTCGATGCCTATGCCGCCTATCGATTCGGTTACCCATGTCGGGTCGCCCGAAAACAGCTCGTTGTATTCGGGCGTGCGCGCAAACTTTACAAGGCGGAGCTTCATAATAAAATGATCTATAAGCTCCTGTGCTTCGCTTTCCGTTATAACGCCGTTTTTAAGATCGCGCTCTATATAAATATCGAGGAACGTTGACGTTCTGCCGAGGCTCATCGCCGCGCCGTTCTGATCCTTTACGGCGGCAAGATAGCCGAAATACAGCCACTGAACGGCCTCCTGCGCGTTCTTTGCCGGCTCTGAAATATCGATGCCGTATATCTGTGCCATTTCCTTGAGCTTGCCGAGAGCTCTTATCTGCTCCGAAAGCTCTTCTCTCAGACGGATGTTTTCGGACGTCATTCTGACAAGCGACGTGTCAAGCTGATGCTGCTTGTCCCTTATAAGATAGTCAACGCCGTAAAGCGCAACCCTCCTGTAGTCGCCTATAATCCTGCCGCGTCCGTATGCGTCGGGAAGGCCTGTTATTATGGCCGAGTGCCTTGCGGCTCTCATTTCCGGAGTGTATGCGTCAAAAACGCCCTGGTTATGCGTTTTTCTGTATTCCGTGAAAATTTTGACTATTTCGGGATCAACCTCATAGCCGTAATTTTTGCAAGCCGTCTGCGCCATTCTTATACCGCCGAACGGCTGCAGTGAACGCTTAAACGGCTTGTCCGTCTGAAAACCGACAATTTTCTCTTTGCTTTTGTCAAGATAGCCCGGCCCGTGCGACGTAAGCGTCGATACCACCTTTGTGTCCATATCGAGCACGCCGCCCGCTTCGCGCTCCTTTTTCGAAAGCTCGCAGACCATATCCCACAAATCCGAGGTGTCCTTCGTCGGACCCTCGAGAAATGAAGCGTCGCCGTCATAGGGAGTGTAGTTGCGCTGTATAAAGTCGCGCACGTTTACGGCCCCGCCGTCGTTCCACTTTCCCGAAACAAAGCCTTCCCATGCTTTGCATTGATTTTCTTCCATATATATCCCGTCCTTTCATAGGTTTGATTTCCGTTTGGATTTGCGCAGCCGGTTTTTGCGGGGGATTTCATGCCAAATTGGTTAGTTATGGCAAACTTAATTAACGGCCCGCCGCAAACAGTTTTCCCCGTCCGCATACTTACTATACTATATTTTGTGGCGGTTGTCAATAGTTTTGGCACAAAAGCACATTATAAATGTGCGAAAAAATAAATCAAATTGCGGCATGTAAAATTATGCAGTTTGACATAACTAACCAAACGGTATAAATGCGCGGAAATGCGCGCCTTTTCACGGTGTGTTTTGAATATCGTAAACCAAAAATTAAAAATAGGTTGACAATATGCCCGTATAGGTGTATAATTAAAATACCGCAAACTCAAAAGAAGGGAAAATATATTAAATGAAAACAACAAGAACAAAAGAGCTTACAAAAGCCGCGGTGCTTGCGGCGCTGCTTGCGTTGTCCGCATACATATCCATACCGCTCGGTTTTACGCCTGTGGTGCTGACGCTGCAAACGCTGCTTGTAAATTTAATTGCTATGATGCTGAAGCCGCGCACGTCATTTTTGGCCGTGCTTGTTTACACGCTTGCGGGACTTGCGGGAGTTCCCGTATTTTCCGGCGGGGCGGGAGGGCCGGCGAAGCTTTTCGGACCGACGGGCGGGTACATTATGGCGTTTCTTGCCGCCGCGCCGGCTATGTCGCTTACAAAGGGAATGTTTTTAAAGCTGTTCTGCAGATTCATAAAAAATGCTTCGGCGGCAAAAACGGCGTCATATGCGGCAAATGCGATACTTGTCGGCATGACGGTGATTTATACGTTCGGCACGGCATATATGATGCTTATCATGGGCAAGGGAGCGGGGGAGGTGCTGATGCTTGCCGTTATACCGTTTATTCCGCTCGATATCGTAAAGTGCATCGCGGCCGCCGTCATAGCCGTGCCGGTGGAAAAGGCTCTGGGTAATTAAAAAAACATGTGCGTGCGGGAATAGGGCTTCGTCATTTCGGCGTATCAAGATACTCCTTTGAGGCCAGTTCCTCCGGCAGCCTGTTTTCGGAAATAATATAATCGATATCGGCTGCCGTGCACAGCGTATGCATATATTTTTTGCCTATTTTGTTGCTGTCGCACAAAAGCACGCGTTTTTCGGACTGCTCAAGCATCGTCCTTCGCGCATAATTTTCCTCGAGAGAAAAATCGGTAATAAGCCCGCCGTTTGTTAAACCGCGGCAGGAGAAAAATAAAATATCGGCATTGTAGCTTTTTATCATGCGCGACGTTTCCGCGCCGACGAGCGACTGGCACGAGGGCAGCAGCTCGCCGCCCGCGGAAAGCGCCCGTATGCCGTATTCGCCCGCGGCCTGGAGGGCTTTTATGCCGTTGGTGATTATAAGTATATTCTTTTTTGAAACAAGGAACGGAATAACGCCGTAGGCGCTTGTTGAAGCGTCAAGCATAACAACGTCGTTGTCCTTAACGAGCCGCGCCGCTTTTTCAGCAATAACGGCCTTTGCCGAGCTTTGCTCAAGCTCCCGCACGATAAACGGTATTTTTGTATCGGAAAGCGCGCTTGCGTCAAGCGACGCGCCGCCGTGAACGCGCTTTATGAGATGCGCCCTTTCAAGGCTTGCAAGGTCGCGCCGTATCGACGGCATGCTTGTATACAGCCTGTCGGCAAGCTCCTTTACCGATACGTTTTTTTCGGCCAGCAGTATTTTTATTATCTCGTTTTCCCTGTCCTTGTTCATGGCGCGCATATTCCTTTCGTGCTCTTTTTTGTTTTATTATAGCACGGCGCATTGATAAAGTCAAATCATAACGTTTTGCCTGCGCGCTTTGAGCGCATCAAAGGGCAAAAAGAACGAATATATGAGCGTTTGCTCTTATTTTGCGGCGGCGGTTGATTTTTTGCGTATTCCTGCTATAATGAAGAAAAAGGAACGGGGAGGCGCGCGGATGAAAATATACGACAGCCATATGCACACGGTAAATTCTCTTGACGGAGGTCAGACAGTAGACGAGCTGTGCGGGGCGGCAATAGAAAAAGGCGTATCGGGCGCCGCCGTAACGGATCACGTTGATATGTGGTTTTATGAGCGCGAAAACACCGAGGACAGAATACGAAGCTGCATGGAGCAGATAAGTGCGGCGCGCGAAAAATACGCCGGCAGGCTTGAAATTTTCCGCGGCGTTGAAATGGCCGAATATCTTTATTCGCCCAAGCAGGCCGACATAATAATGAACCTTGCCGATTACGATATTGTGCTGGGCTCCGTGCACAGCGTTTTCTACGAGGACTGGACGGACAGCTATTCGCGCCTGCCGTTTGACAAGGAAACGACGGATATAAAAAAAATCATCGGTTTTATGCGCAGGTATTTTTCAAAGGTAAAAGAAATGGCGGAGCGAACCGAGATTAACGCGGCAAGCCATCTGACGTGCCCGTTAAGATATATAAACGGGAAATACAAAAGGGGACTTGACGTTTCGCTTTTTGCAAAGGAGATTGACGAAATCCTGGCGGTGCTTACGGAGCGCGGCATTGCCCTTGAGGTGAATACCTCCGGTATAGGCACTCCGTTTAACGATTTTATGCCGGATTATGAAATTGTAAAACGCTATTACAAAATGGGCGGAAGGCTTATAACAATAGGCTCGGACGCGCACATTTCAAAAAATATCGCAAACGGCTTTAATAATGCTGCCGAAATGCTTGAAAGTATAGGTTTTTTATGCTATTATTATTACAGGCAGGGAGAACCGGGAGAAGTGCCTTTTAAATAATATCAAAGTTAAAAGGAGACAAACGTCATGGAACTGAAAAACAAAACGATAGCATTTCTGGGAGACAGCATTACCTTCGGCGTCGGGGCGTCGGCGCCAGATAAGGTGTATCACAGCCTTATAAAGGAAAAATACGGCTTAAAGGAAGCGCTAAATTTCGGCGTGAGCGGAACGAGATTTGCAAAGCAGCATACGCCGTCGGCGGACAGAAGCTTTGACGAAACCTTTATCACTCGCGCAAAAAGGATACCGGCGGACGTTGATGCGGTTATTGTGTTCGGAGGCACAAACGATTACGGTCACGGCGATGCGCCGTTCGGGAAATTTTCCGACAGGACGGACGAAACGTTCTGCGGCGCGTGCCACGTGCTTATGAGCTATCTTGCCGATAAATTTGCGGGCAAGCCCGTTATATTTATGACGCCCTTGCACAGAACGGGCGAAGAGGGGAAAAGCATCAACGGCGTTGTAACGCAGTTTACGCTTAAGGATTACGTTGACGCAATAAAAAGGACGGCGGAATATTATGCCGTTCCGGTACTCGATTTGTTTGCGGAGAGCGGGATGCAGCCGAATATCGAGAGCCATAACAATTACTTTTTTGTTGACGGGCTCCATCCGAACGATAACGGCTATAAGCAAATAGCCGGCAAACTCGGAAAATATCTTGAGAATTTTTAAAAATAAAAACACAAACACAAACCGAAGGGGGAAAAACGTATGCCCGATATAACGGCCGTCGGCGAGCTGCTTATAGATTTTACGCCGTTTAAGCCGGCAGGCAAAATAAACGGTGCGGCAGCTTATGCGCAAAATCCGGGCGGCGCGCCGGCAAACGTGCTTGCCGTAATATCAAAATACGGCGGCAGCGCGGCAATGATAAGCAAGGTCGGGGACGATATGTTCGGCAGATTTTTGACGGACGTCCTTAAAAGCATAAATGTCGATACAAGCGGCGTTGCTGTCGATAAGCTGCATAATACAACGCTTGCGTTTGTTGCGCTCGATGAAAACGGCGACCGCAGCTTTAGCTTTTACCGTAATTTCGGAGCGGATATATATCTTGAAAAAGCGGATATTCCGGCTGAGCTTATAAAAAACTCGAAAATATTCCATTTTGGTTCGCTGTCGTTTACAAACGAACCGTCAAGAACGGCTGCCGATTACGCTTTGGAGATCGCAAGGGAAAGCGGCTGCGTAATAACGTTTGACCCAAACTACCGCGAGCTTTTGTGGAGCGATCGGAAAACGGCGGTAAGCGAGATCCTTAAACGGATAAAATATGCCGATATCATAAAGGTATCAAAGGAAGAAGCGCTGATGATAAGCGGCGAAACCGACAGCGCGGGCGCAGCCGTGCGCATTTCGGAAACAGGGCCGTCTGTTGTGCTTGTAACGGACGGCGCAAACGGAGTAACGTACGCATACCGCGGAAAAACCGGCTTTGTTCCTTCGATAAAGGTAAAAGCCGCCGACACAACAGGCGCGGGAGATATATTTTTCGGAACGTTTATATATGAATTTTTAAAAACAAAAAAGAACCCCGGGGAGCTTTCGGAGACCGAAATCAGAAACGCGGTAAAATCGGCTGTGATAAGCTCCGGACTCAGTACGCTGGAGAGCGGGGCAATACCGTCTATACCAAAATACGAGGAGATAGCAAAGTTTGAAAAAAGATAAGCGGCGCATCTCTTTCCCAAACAGCTTTTGCGAAAGGAGTTAGTGATTGCAATTATGAAAGGCGCAGTTTTTTATAAAAAAGAGGAGCTTAATATAGAGGAGCTCGAAAAGCCCGAGCCGGGGCGGGACGAGGTGCTTATAAAGGTACACGCCTGCGGCATATGCGGTACGGATATGCACATTTTTGACGGCGACGAGGGCGCTGCGGCAACTCCGCCGGGAACGGTGCTCGGACACGAATTTGCCGGAGAAATTGTCGAGGTCGGAGAAAACGTGCAAGGCTTTGCTGCCGGCGACAGAGTATGCGTTGACCCGAACAAGCTTTGCGGGAAATGCGATTTCTGTCGCGGCGGCGTCGGTCATTTCTGCACCGGCATAACAGGCATAGGCACAACTGTAAACGGCGGCTTCGCCGAATACTGCGCCGTTCCCGTTTCGCAGGTTTATAAATTCCCGGACAATATATCATACGCCGAAGCGGCAATGACGGAGCCGGTTGCCTGCTGTCTGCACGGTATCGATATGTGCGGTATAAAATGCGGCGATACCGTGGCCGTTATAGGCGCCGGGATGATAGGTCTTATAATGCTTCAGCTTGCGAAGCTTTGCGGAGCAAAAAAGCTTATCGTGCTTGAACCGATAGCCGAAAAACGGGAAGCCGCGGAAAAGCTCGGAGCCGACATTACAATAGATCCCGTAAACGAGGACGCCGAAGCGGAGATTAAGAAAACCGGCACAGATCAAATAGACGTAGTGATAGAATGTGTGGGCAAAATATCAACGCTCGAAACTGGCGTTAAAATTGCCGGCAAAAAAGCGACGCTTATGATGTTCGGGCTCACAAAGCCGAACGATGAGCTGAAAATAAAGCCGTTTGAGATATTTAAAAAAGAGCTTACGTTAAAATCATCATATATAAATCCGTATACGCAGAAGCGTGCGCTCGAGCTTATAGCTTCGGGCAGGATCGACGTAAGCTCGATGATTTACAAAGCCATCTCCCTCGATGAACTCCCCAAAGTCCTTGCCGATAAAACGGCAAGGGCCAAGGGGAAGTATATAGCAGACCCCTCAATATAACAGAATACATAATAAAATACGTAAAAAACAAATGAAAAAACGGAGCCGGCGCCCGGTGTTTGTTACACGCCGAAGGCGCGGCTCCTTTTTGCTGATTTATAAAGCACCGCCTTTATTGCCGCCGTACATCTCCCTGAACGCCGTCGGCGGCATTCCCACTATCTTTGAAAATGCCTTCGAAAAATGCGCAACGTCGGAAAATGAGAAACGCTCCGAAATTACCTGCACCGTTATATCGGTTTCCAAAAGCATTGTTTTGGCAAACTCTATTTTTGAATTCAATATGTATGTATACGGCGTAACGCCGAACGTCTTTTTAAATTCGCGGCATAAAAACGAAACGGAGATATTTGCGTATTTTGCTATTTCGTCAAGCGTAAGCTTGGCGTTTATTTTTTTGTCTATAAATTTTTTCGCGGTGTTTATCGAGGAAAAATCCGAAACGGTCCTTTTCGAAAGATGCGCAAGCTTTATTATCATCGAGCAAAGAAGCGTTTCGAATTTCTGCGATATATTTGAATTGTTCGATTTAAAAAGCTCAAATATATCCTCAAGCATAAGCGGATCGCACAGCTGCGGGAAATATGTGATGCTGTCGGTGTTGTACTGCTTGAGCATAACCGCCGGCAGCGCGATCCCGCCGTCTATCATAAGAAATATTTTTTTCCACGGGTTGTTCGGGTCGGCGTGATAATGATGATAGCAGTTCGGGTGCAGAATAAAAAAATCGCCCGCGGACACCTTGTGGATTTCCTTGTTTTCCTGAATTTCGCCCTCGCCCTCGTAAACGTACTCGAAAGAGTAGCAAAGCGCGTTTCGCCTGAGCATTTTGTATTTCGGGTCGGGATAGGTGATTCCCGAGAGCGCGTGAAGTATCTGATTGTCGGTGGTTCCGACGTAATCGTATATGTCCTCTTTAAAGCCGAATTCGTTTTCAAATTTCATTTTTTACCGCCCGCTTTCTTTGGTTCAATATTTAACAACAACTGTGCCTTTATTATACATTGCTTTATTTGTGCGCTTATGATATATTTATATCAGGTTACAACACAGATTATAGTGCAAAACAAACTATTTGTCAAGGTATTTGGTTCAAAAAATTAAAAAACGGTAAAGTTCGAAAAATTTTCATTCAGAAAATTTTACAAATCGGAAGGAGGGCGTGCAAAATTTCATTCAAAATAACATTATCCGCATAAATAAAAGTAAAGATGAGGTAAAGATTATGAAAAAGAAAACTATTTTAAAAGCATTGGCATTATGTATGGCAGCGGCAATGGCTGCGGGAGCTGTATCGGGCTGTTCGGGCTCGGGCGGCGACAAGGACGCACAGGGAAGAACGACAATAAGCGTCGGCAACTGGCCCTCAAAAGAAGGCACGGAGCTTGATACCTTCAATGCGCGCAAGGCAGCGTTTGAGGAAAATAATCCCGACGTTGCCGTTGAGCCCGACACATGGGCGTTTGAGCTTAAAACGTTTTACGCAAAAGCCGCCGGCGGCCAGCTCCCGACGGTGTATCTGACGCACTATACAGAGATGCCGCAGATAATGGAGGCGGGATATTCGGCGGATATTACCGACGCCCTTTCAAGCCGCGGCTACGACGGCAAGTTTAATCAAAAGATACTCGACGTTGTAAGCAAGGACGGCAGGGTTTACGCGTTCCCGTACGAAGCGTATATTTTAGGTCTTGCGTGCAACACCGAGCTTATGGAGGCTGCGGGCCTTATGGAGGAGGACGGCACGCCCAAGCAGCCGAAGGACTGGTACGAGCTTGCAGACTTTGCCGTAAAAATAAAAGAAGCAACGGGCAAGGCCGGCTTTGTATTCCCGTCGTCGGGCAACAACGGCGGCTGGATATTCATGCCGGTTGCGTGGTCGTTCGGCGTTGACTTTATGGAGCAGGACGAAAACGGAGCGTGGAAGGCGACGTTTAATACTCCCGAGGCCGCCGAAGCGCTTCAATATATAAAAGACCTTAAATGGAAATACGACGTGCTCCCGTCAAACACTCTTATAGACGGCACCGAATATTACAAGACGTTCGCAACGGGCAATGCCGGTATCTTAATAGCAGCCGGCGATATTCCCAGACGTTTGACGCAGTACGGCATGCAGCCCGATCAGGTCGGAATGATGGCAATGCCCGAAGGCCCGCAGCGCTATGTAACGCTTCTCGGCGGAAACGTATACTGCGTTTCAAACGAAGCGACGGAGGAGCAGATAGACGCATCGCTGCGCTGGATAGAAACAACAAGCAGCTACAACGCAACGGACGATTACAAAACAAACACCGATAAGGATATAAACACGAAGCTTGAGGAAGGCCAGCTCATAGGCATAAAGAGCATGAGCCCGTGGTCGGAACAGGCGGAATCACTTACGTATCTCAACAACCTGATAGACGAAAAAGCAAATTCAAATCCCAATCATGTTAAGCTCTACAATGAGTTTGTCGAAAACTGCCCCGCCGAGATACAGGCGGAGGAGCCGGTATGCGCACAGGAGCTTTACGGAATACTCGATTCCTGCATACAGGAGGTTATGACGGACGAGAACGCGGACTGCGCCGCAATACTGGAAAAGGCAAATTCCGATTTCCAGCAGAACTATCTTGATAATCTGGACTTTTAAGCAAACGGAAGCTGCGGCGGGGCTGTATAAAAAACAGCCCCCGCCGCTTGACACAGAGAGGAAAGTCTGATGAAAATAAAAAAGAATGTAAAAACAAGCCGGTTGAAAAGACGCATGCAGCTAAGGAACAATATAGATGCATGGGTGCTTATGCTGCCTATGGTGGCTATACTTTTTCTGTTCGTGTGGCGTCCGACGGTCCTGGGCGGCGTATGGTCGTTCTTTAATATGAAGGGCTACACGCCCACGGAATTCTGCGGTATTGACAATTACGTCAAGGTGCTCACGCATACGCAGTTTCTGCCCATATTGTGGAACACCGTAAAATACGTATTCTGGTCGCTTGTTATAGGCTTTTTGCCGCCGCTGTTCCTTGCGATAATGGTAAACGAAATAGTACACTTTAAAAACGTGTTCAGAGTGCTTATCTACATACCTGCCGTAATACCGGGCATAGCGGCAATGCTTATATGGTACTTTATGTACTACCCCGACAACACCGGCCTTTTGAATATGATTTTCACAAAGCTCGGCATGGAGCCCTACGGATGGCTGAACGACCCGAACTTTGCAATAATAGGAATAGTTATTTATTCAACCTGGAAAAGCTACGGCGCAACGATGCTGCTCTACTACGCGGCGCTTCAGGGCGTGTCGCCGGAGCTGTACGAGGCCGCGATAATAGACGGCGCGGGACCGTGGAAACGCCTTTGGTTCGTTACGCGCCCCGCAATAGAAGGACTGCTCCTTTTAAACCTTGTGCGCCAGATAATAAGTGTGTTCCAGATACTGGAACAGCCGCTTGCGATGACGGGCGGCGGGCCGAACGGCGCGTCAACGTCAATATCGTACCAGCTGTATCAGTACGGCTTTAACAGCGGCGGCCGCGGAACGGGTCAGGCGATGGCTTTGGGAGTTATAATATTCCTGATACTTATAGTATTTACAATATTCTATTTCCGCCTTAACAAAAAGGTTGAAAGCAGATATTAAGGAGGCGGCAGGCATATGAAAAATTTTAAAACAAAGCAACCCGGTATCCTTGCCGTTTCCGATCTTAAAACAGCGGGAGGCCGGGCGATATACTGGCTGTTCTTTATAATACTTGCATTGGCGGCGTTTGCGGCGCTTTTGCCGGCAATATGGACTATATGCACATCGTTTAAGGATACGCAGGATATATATAATTCGTTTTCGTTCTTCCCGAAAAACCTTACGTTCGATAAGGCAGTCGGCAGAATAAGCGAATCATGGAAATATCTCCAGCTCGGGGACGCGTTTTTGAATACGATCATCCTTTCGGCGGGCGATCTTGTCATAAACGTAATAGTCTGCGGCTTCGGCGGCTACGTTTTGTCGAAGCTGAAGCCCAAGGGCTCAAAGCTTGTGTTCATGCTTGTTGTGTGGACGATGATGATGCCGAACCAGATAAGGCTTGTGCCGAACTATATATCATACCTTGCGTTCCCGTTTGCGAGCGACACGCACGGCGTGGGCATAAACCTTCTCGATACGTATTGGCCGATGTGGTTTAACGCCGGCGCCGACACCTTTGCGGTGCTGCTTTACAAAAACGCGTTCGACGGGCTTTCGGATTCGTTCGTTGAGGCCGCAAAAATAGACGGCTGCACAAATTACGGCGTATTCTTTAAGATAATGCTCCCGCTTGCAATGCCGATAGTTATATATCAGTCGATAACGGTTCTCAGCGGAGCATGGTCGGATTTCTTCACGCCGCTGCTTGTGCTTGACAAGAACACCGTTGTGCCGCTTGTTGTTTACAGGCTGCAGTCGGATTCCAATGTTCAGATGAACACGTACTTTATGGCATTTGTATTTGCAAGCATACCGCCGTTCCTGATATTTGCCATATTCCAGAAATGGATATTGGGCGGCGTAAACGTCGGCGGAGTAAAGGGCTGACGTGATAACGGAGGCACGGCAAACAATACCGTATTGACCGGAGGAATGGAGAAAGATAGATTATGAAAAAATATGTAAAAACCCTTTGCGCGGCGCTCAGCCTGTCGCTCGGGCTTTCGGGCGCGAATTTTGCCGCTGCCGCGGAGGGCACGGACGAATACGCCCTTGCGTATTTCGGCAGCGAGGACACGTTTGAAAATATGACGATCCCGGGCTACGTAACAGACACCATAGACGTCGGCGGCAGAATGGCGAGGACAACAAAAATAGCCAACGCGTCGCATCATCTTTACTGCGACGTAAACGACGAATTTATGTATGCCATACCGAACGGCACGCCGGTTGAAATAACGGTCGAATATTACGACAGCGGCACCGGCATGTTCACGCTCGATTATGATTCGTACGATTCAAACGCCGGCGGCTATGCAAATATGGGCTGCGCCGAAATAGTAAACCTTACCGACACTCAGGAATGGAAAACGCATACGTTCCACCTTGAGGATATGCGCATGATGAACAGCATGTCCATGAAAACCGACTTCCGTGTGGGTACGTGGGGCATAATGATGGGCAATTCAACCTCCGACGTAACGTTCGGCTCGATAAAGGTTGAATACGCCGATTATCTGCATTTCACAAACGCATGGATCGATTCCGACCGCGTAGGAAATATCTTCACGGCGGAGGATGAAATAAAGCTCAATCAAAATGCGCAGAACAAGACGGAAAAAACAGTAATAACAAAATTCGATTATAAGCTGTACGATTCAAATAACGCTCTCATAGCCGAAAAATCGGCCGAGCTTACCGTCGGACCGAAGGAAACGGGAATTGCCGAGGTAGTGTTCGACAATCCCGGAGCAAACGGGCTGTATACATTGGATATTGTACAGACCGAATATTACGAGGATACGCCGGACGACGTAAGAACGCTTGAAACAACTGACGGCTTTTCCGTTTCGATACTGCTTGACCAAGATGAAGCCAACCCTCATTACGGCGTTGCGCAGCAAATATCCGAGGGCAGAGGCGATGCGGATATTTCAACAAAGCTCATGGCTCAAAACGGCATGACATGGATGCGCGACGACTTCAAATGGGAAACGCACGAAACGGCTCCCGGCGTGTTTGAAATGCGCGAGGGCGAGCTTGAGCAGATCCGCACGATGAAGGAAAACGGAATAAACCTTCTGTATATTCTCGGACGCTACACGGCTCTGCCGAGCGGCGGCCAGGCTCCGGCAACGGACGAGGAAATAGCCCAATACGCCGAATTCTGCGGCTGGGCGGCGGGCGAGCTCAAAGGGCTTGTCGATCATTTTGAAATATGGAACGAGTATAACATAGCAACGTTCAACTCAACGAACCAGCCGCCCGAACAGTATGCAAAAATGCTTAAAGCCGCATACACGGCGATAAAAGAAGCAAACCCGGACGCCGTCGTTTTTGCGATTGACACGGCAGACGTCGATCTCGAATGGGCAAAGCGCGTGTTTGACGCCGGCGGCTACGATTACTGCGACGCGGTAAGCGTCCATCCCTACGACTGGACGGGCGACTTCAGAGAAGGCAGGCTTATAGACCTCGGGCAGCAGATGCGCGAGCTTATGAGCCAATACGGCGAAATGAAACCGCTGTGGGCAACGGAGATAGGCTTCTCAACGTATACCGGCTCAACCGGCTACACAAGAATCGGTCAGGCGGCTGCGTCGATACGCATGAACACCGTAAGCCGCGCTTATGAGATTTACGACGTAATAACGCAGTACAGCTTCCACGACAGGGCGCGCCCCGATGCGCAGGAATACAACTGGGGACTTGTAAACTGCTGGGAGGACCCCGACCTTACCGATAACGGCGCAAAGGAAAGCTATCTTGCAATGGCGGCGCATAACTATTTCTGCGGCGGAAACACAACCGTTAAAAATAAGGACGCCGACATAGAAGGCCGCTGGTACGCCGTCGATTTCTACAACGAACGCCTCGGGAAAGACGCGCTTATACTGTTCTCCGCCGGAGAACCTCAGCTTAAGAGCTATAACCTCGGCTGCGGAAGCGTTGAGCTCTATGATATTTACGGCAGCAAAATGTCCGATCTCGTTTCGGATAACGGCGTGTATACGTTCACAATGAGCGATATTCCGTATTACGTTGTCGGCAATTTCACAAGCTTCGAGCCGACGGACGCAACGGGCATAGTAACGGCCGATTCCGTAAGAAAGGTCTGCTCGCCCGATGACGAGGTGGAGTTTGACTTCACATTGTCGGACGCTTCAAAGAACCTTACATTAAATATAGAGGAAATAAACGGCGTGACCGTTAAGGAAAATACGGGCTTCGTAAACGGCAGGGCAAAAATCGTGCTTGAAACGTCGGCAGACGTTGACGGCGAAAAAATAATAATGATAACAGCCGCCGATGAAAACGGAAATACGTATTACAGCACGGAGCACGTGCTTGAAATAGAAGCTCCGGTGCAGATAGACGTAACCTCGGAGGAAGCCGTTCCGGACAGCAAAACGCACTGGAGGGCGTCCGTTAAGGTAACAAACGTTTCACAGGCAAGAAGCCTGAGCGGCGCCGTTGAAGTAACCGGCCCCGATGACGTTGCGGCAATATCGGAGCCGAGGGAATTTACCGACCTTGCCCCGGGCAAAACGATAACGTTCTTGTTTAATCTGCCGGAGCGCATAGTGAAGCCGACGGTTGACCTTGAAATAACAACAACGCTTTCAAACGGCCTCAAATACACAACAACGTCAAACATGGACTTTGCAACGGCAATCTATGCCGAAACAAAGCCGACAATAGACGGCATCGTAACACCCGGCGAATGGACGGGCTCGTGGATAGGCGCAAACGAAAAGAAGGATATAAGAGAAAATCCCAACTGGAAAGGGCCGGAGGATTTGTCCTTCAGCGGCACCGTAATGTGGGATGAGGATAACTTCTATCTTATGGCAATAGTTACCGACGATATTTATTCAACAAACTATGAGCCGCTTCAGCCGCAGTATTCATACCGCGGCGACAACGTCCAGTTTGCGCTCGATGACAGGCTCGAGATAAACAGTGCGGAAACAAGCGAAATAAACGAACTGAGCATCGGTAATCTCGACGGCTGGGGCAGCTTCGTTTTCCGCCACAACAGCTACTACGGCCTGCAGAAAAACGTTCAGCTCGAAGGCGTTGAAGCGTGCGTAAAGCGTTACGATACGTATACCGTCTTTGAAGCAGCAATACCGTTTGACAGCATATTCTACGATGGCTTTGAAATAGACACCTCCCGCCCGTACCGCTTCTCGGTAATGATAAACGAGAACGACGGCGTGGGCAGAAAGGGCTGGATTCAGTATACCTCCGGCATAGGCTCATATAAGGACGTTACGGAATTCGGCACAATACGGTTTATAAAATAACCGTAAAATAAATTTATTCACGTAAAGCTTTTCTCGGGCGCGTGCGGCAAAAACCGTTAGGGAGACGCGCCCGGGGGGTTTTAATAAAAAAATTCAATGAAAAGGAGACTTGAAAAATGAAAAGAGTAAAAAAGGCTTTGGGCGCGGCTCTTGCACTGTCAATGCTGCTCACCTCGGCGGCCGTTATGCCGCTTCAAAGCTCTGCGGCGAACTATCCCGAGCTTGCGCTTGAAACATTTGACGATTGGTCGGATGATGTTGCCGGCGTTGAAGTGCCGAACGGTTCAACGGGCCATCACGGCTGGACGCGCTACGGTGCTCCCAACAGCTTTACGGGAAAGATAGACACGGACGACGAGAGTGGCAATAAATACCTTACTCTGACAACCACATGGGCGGGCGCGGGCGTATCGTTTGCCGAAGCGGGCAAAGACGGCGTTTACAAAATAAAAGCGTCGGTAAAAGCCAACGGGCTGGCTGACGACGGCAAGGCTGCCGTAATGCTCGGCAATTCACAGCATATTATGCCGCTTCTGCTCCAGGGCAACGGAACGGTAAGAACGGGCAGCGCAATAGGTACAGACCCAAATAACACCACAGACACGGTAAACAATCCGATAGGCACATATGATCCCGATGAATGGGTGGACGTTGAGATAATCCATAATATGGACATCGGCAAAACAAGCATGGTGCTTTACCAGAACGATGTTGAAATAGCTCATAAGTATCTTACAGATACTTCAAGCCTTGGAATGTTCAACATACTCGGCTTTAAGTACATAAGCGGCACGGGTTCGATGTCGATAGACAACGTATCGGTGGAAAGGCTCGCGTCTTCGGACGGCGTAACCGTTTATGAAGAGAATTTCAACGGCACGGCATCGGTCGATCAGATCAGATCATATCTTGTAGGTAAAAACGGCGGCTTGGGCAACAGTGCAAATATAAGCGAAGGTGCTCTTAATATACCGACAAACTGGGAGCATATATCGCCAAACCTCGGCGACATCCACGGAAATTATACGCTTACATTTAAAATAAAGTCAGCGGGTGTTGCCGATGTAAGGCTCCAGAATGACGGTGTGGCAATGGATCAGATTCCGCTTATGGTTCTTGGCGCCGGCAAAGTATGGATAGGCGAAAAAGTCGGCGGCGGATACGGCGAGGGCTGGTTTACCGAAGCTATTTACAACGCCGGCGGAAATGAATGGGTAACGCCCGTTGCGGAATATGACGTAAATGAATGGGTTGACGTAACGGCTGTTTTTGATACGGCAAATTCCATAATGAGTACAAAAATCGAGCAAAACGGCGTTGAGCTTGCCAATTTCCCGGTAAGGGGTGTTCACGGTCTTTATACCGATCAGGGATTGAGATGGGTGAGATTAAGAGCGATGAACGGAGCGGCTCAAATTGACGACATCAAGCTTGTTTGCGGCGGAAGCGTTGCCGACGGCGCAACAGTAATGGTTGATGAAGACTTTGACGATTTCTCAACGGACAGTACACAAAACAGAAAGAACGGCTGGATAGACGGCTTCAACAAAGGCATAGTTCCTTATTCGGTAGTGCCCGATGAAAACGGCGGACAGATGATAAAGCTCGAGCACACCGATAAAGTACAGATGATATCATACTCGACAACAAGCTGCATCGACAGGGGCGACGTTACGATAGACTTTGATTTGAAACTGGATGGAGATGCTCCAAATTTCCTTGTTGACCTTGCTAATTCCTCAACGGAACATTCGGCTAACTTTACCGGTACAACAGCTATAAGAACAAACGGATTTGCCGGAAATGTTGCGCTGCAATACCATGGCGGAGGAGGTCCTCAGCTTGCAAACTTTAATAAAGGCGAATGGTATCATTACACTATAACGGTGCATCCCAAAAAATCGGTATATGATGTTAAAATGTATGAGGATGACGGCACAAAGCTTGTGGCTGAACAGTCGGATATTCCCATGAATTACACGGATGCTCAGAACATACCGCAGACGACGTTTAAGGCAGTGCGCTTCAGACTGTGGAATAATAATAACCAAGCCTACATCGACAACTTCAAAATGACATACGATGTTGAAAGACCGAAGCTTGACGAAACGGGCGTAACGATGATTGACTCAACAGACGCTGTTGTAACAAATTACGACGAGGTTGATTCGGCTCTTAAGACAATAACGCTCGATTACGGCACGGAGCTTGCAAGCGCCGGCACGGTAACGCTTGCGGACAGCGAGGGCGACACGGTTGACTTCACGGGCAAAATCGAAGGCGAAACATACGTTATGACGCTTGATGAGATACTTAAGGATAAAACGGAATATACGCTTACGGCTTCGGATGCTGTCGGTACAAACGGCAACGCTCAGGATATGGCAATGGAGCTGACGTTTACGACAGGTCAGGTAGGCTCCGATATAGTAAGGCTCGGCAAGCTCACAAACGATTCCGGCGATATAACATCGCTTTCGCAGCTTTCGGGAACGTTTACGGTAAACACAACGGCTGTAAACAGAACGGATTCTTCAAAAGACCTTACATGGATAGTTGCGTATTACAACGGCGACAGGCTCGTTGACGCTCAAATCCAAACGGCAGCTCTCAGCGCAAATTCGGCTCTCAGAACTCAGCCGCAATTTACGGCGCCCTCTATGACAGACGTTACAAAAGTAAAAGTATTCCTCTGGAACACACTCGATAACATGGCTCCGTACTGCGAAGCGCTGGAGCTGGCACAGTAATTTTAAACAGCTTTAACCCGCTGCTGCCCGAAATCACGGGCAGCGGCAGCTAAAGACCCGGCGAGGTATAATAAATGAAAAAACTCAGCATATTTTTTATGATTTTAACAGTATTTGCGACAGTGCTGTTCTGCACCGCTGCATCGGCGGCCGGGGGCTTTACGGCGGCGAACGTCACAATGAGCGAGCAAAACGCTCCCGACGGAAGCATATATTTCGGCGGCGGCGCCCCCTCTTACCGCATCAGGATGCAGAATACAGACTACACCGCGTATGATATAGACATGACGTACACCGTTTCCGATAACGGAGGAAATACGATTATGACGTCCCGGTCCGAACGCTTTACACTTAACGCGAAAACAAACACCTCAAAAACAGTTAACGTGCAGGGCGAATACGGGAACGGCATATATAAAGTAACGGTAAGCCTTAAGGGCTCGTTCGGCACAATAGAAAAGACAGACACCTTTTCCGTTGTTTCCGAAAACAGCGCGCTTTCTGATTTCATCGGCCTTTCAACGCACTTCGGGAAAGCCGGCAGAGAGCAGATAGACGAATCCGACGGAATTCTCACGGGCGGCGGCTTCGGCTGGGTGCGCGATGAAATATATTGGAACGAGGTCGAAACGGGCACGGGCTTTTCCGTTCCGCATTTTGCGGAGGAATACGTCGATGTTTTAACGCAAAACGGCATAAAAATATTATTAACGCTCGGACTCACTCATCCGTCGTATGACGGCGGCAATTTCCCTTCTTCCGAGCGGGCCGTTGCGGCATACGCCGAATACTGCGGCTTTATAGCGGAGTATTTCAATGGCAAAATAGACACGTTCGAGATTTTTAACGAGCCGGATTTATACTATAACTCGGACGGCTCAGAGGTCACGGGCGGGCAATACGCAAAGCTTTTGAAAGCAGCCTATGAGGCGATCAAAGAGGCTCAGCCAGGCGCTACGGTCATCGCCGGTGCGCTTACCGAAATGATAGGCAGCGAGCAGTTTTTAAAAGATATGCTGAGTGCCGGGGCCGGGGATTATATGGACGCTTTAAGCTTCCACCCCTACGCCAACACAAGCCGGTACATAGACGAATGGACAATAAACACAAACAGGAATATCCTTCAGAATATTCAAATAGCCGAGAGGGCTTTGGACGCTGCGGGCTTAAACGATTTGCCGATATGGCTTACGGAATTCGGCTCAACAAGCAATAACGAAAACGGCTACGGATATACCGAGGAACAGCAGGCGGTAAATCTTGTAAGGGCAAGCGTGCTTGCAAGAACAAATACGCGCGTTAAGAGAACCTTTATTTATAACTTTAAGGAAAAGGGCGCAAGCGAAACGGAGCGCGAGGATAATTTCGGGATAGTTGAATATTCCGGAATGAAAGCAAAGCCGGCGTTTCTTGCGCTGTCAAACATGAATAAGCTCATCGGAGCCGCCGAATTCGAGAGATTTGAAACAGATCCGCAAATAGCTGCGCGCACTCTGAGCACGGCGGGCTTTGAGGGCGGCGGCGGAGAGAAAATATTTGTCCTTTGGGCAAATACGGCAAATGCGGAAAACAATAAAACTGCCGAACTGAAAATAGAATATGATAAAGAAGACAATGAGCAAGCGGAAATTAAAGACGGTGTGATACATTCCTACAGAAGCGGCGCTGTGAGCGTTTACGATATTTACGGCAACGAGATAAACGCAGCCGGCGGCGTTGTTACGGTGGGAGAGGAGCCCGTATATATTGTTTGCGGGAAAAGCAGTATCAACATCAGTGAAAACAATAATAAGCTGACTGTTTCGGGACGCTGCGCCCATGCGGACGAAAGCGTTACGATACTTGTAAGAAAGGAAAACGAACCGGGCTTGGGGATCGCATTTGTTGATCAGACGCGCTCCGATGAAACGGGTAAATTTTCGTTTGTATTTGATATAGACGATGACGATATTTATAATATATACGTATATAACGGTGCTGTAAAGCTCGGCGATTACTTCGGAAGCGGTAATTACGAGTTTGAAATAGATTATACGGTAAACGGAAAAGAGCTTACGGATATTTCGCAGGTAAAGGCGGGCGATACCGTGAAAATGAAGGTCACGGCAAAAACGCCGAATGCCATGTACGAAAACCTCACGGCGATAGCCGCCGCTTACAAAACAAACGGCGAGCTGATAAGCGTCGGTATGGCGCGCCCGCTGTGGGACGACGTCGGCGCTGTCTTTACGGCGTCCGTAAAAATACAAGATACGGAAGATTTGAATACACTTAAATTTATGCTGTGGAACGAGGATATGCAGCCCGAATTTGACGCGGCTGTGCTTGAAAAAGGAGAGGACAAAAAATGAAGAGAACAAAAATTATCGCGTTTATGATGGCGGCAGGCTGCTTCGGAGTTATGGCTTCGGCGCAGTCGGGCCCGTATGACATCGATTACAAATACAGCGAGTCACGCCTTACGATAAGCGGCGAAACGGGCGCCTCCGGGGACGTTGCCGCGCTCCAGATATTAAAAGGCGGCGTTGAATTCGGCAGCGGATATACAATAGACGACGTACTTCATGCCGATCAGGCAATAACCGATGAGAATAACGCTTTCATCTTTAACGTTGAATTTGACGCGTCGGATTCCGACTGCGCAGCCGCAATAAATTCAAAGGCGGGCGGGCAGAAAACGGAATTTTCGGTTCACCTTATTTCAAAGGAGGAGTTTGAAAACACATATGCGGAATTAAACGCGCTTGCCGAAGCCGATGATTTTGCCGGCTTCTGCGCATACATAAACGAAAACGCAGACGACCTTAATCTTCTGTATTCGCTAACAGACGGCAAAACGCTCGGCACGGAGCTTGAGAATTATTATACATATGTAAAAGAAAATCCGCTCGATACGCAGAACGAGGAAAACAACACAAAAATATACAGAACATATATAACGGCTTATGAGCTTGCAAAAGAAAGCATAAAAAATATAGACGGCTATATGGATGAGCTGTATTTCGGCGATACAGATATATATGAAAAATACAAGGAAACGGCAGACAGCACCGAAGTCAAGGAATATTTTACCGATAAAATAAGCGGCGGTAAAATAAGCGATCTTGACGAATTTTACGATGCGGCAAAGGAGGCGCTTATATTAACAACAGTCCGTTATGCCGACGGCTCCGACGATATAAAAAATATTCTTAAGGAATACGGCGAGGTTATAGGCATAACCGATACGGCAAGCGACAGCGTTTACAGACAGCTTGCGGGCAAGGATTACAATTCGGGCGATGATCTTAAGGACGATTACAACGACCTTAAATCGAGCGCCTCAAAGCCCGGCGGAGGCGGCGGTTCGACCGGCGGCGGTTCGACCGGCGGCGGCTCAACGGGCGGCAGCAATGGCCCGTCAATAGGCGGCGGTATAACGTATAACCCCACGCCCGGCACGGATAAAGACGAGCTTAAGATTACGTTTAACGATATAGACGGCGTTCAGTGGGCGTCGGAAGCAATACTTGCGCTTGCCGATAAGGGCATAATAAGCGGCAAGGCGGAAAAAATCTTTGCGCCGGACGACCCCGTAACGAGAGAGGAATTTGCAAAGATGCTCATAGGCGCGATGGGGCTTTCCGATGAGGAATACGGCGATAATATATTCTCGGATGTCCCGGCTGACGCATGGTACGCGCCGTTTGTAAACATAGCAAACGAATACGGCATAGTAACCGGCAGGGACGACGGAACCTTCGGAGTGGGCGACAACATAACAAGGCAGGACATGGCGGTAATGCTTTACAGAGCGCTTCAAAGCCGCGGCGCCGATGTTGATGTTACCGATATAACGTTTGACGACGGCGGCGACATATCGGATTACGCAAAGGACGCGGTAAGCGCGCTCTGCAATCTCGGAGCGATAAACGGAGTTGGCGATAACAAATTTGAGCCTATGGGCACGGCAACGCGCGCTCAGGCGGCAAAGGTTATCTACAGTGTTCTGGAGCAGCTTTAACCTGCTCCCGGGACGGAAAGGAAAATGAGCTATGAAAAAAAGATTTGCTAAGATATTAAGCGTTATGCTGGCGCTTTCCATGCTGCTCGGCAGCTTCACAATACAGGCCGGCGCCGAAATCGAAGGGACTATGTCGGAGGAATTAAAATCCACGGTGGAGCTTTTGAGAACGCTTGAAATAATACCCGATTATTACGATTACAACGTAAACATAGAAGATAAGGTAACGCGTGCCGATTTTGCATCGTCCGTTGCAAAGCTTATAAACTGCACGTCCTATACAGGCAATCCGTATTATTACGATGTTCCGCAAACCCACTGGGCGTATAACGAAATATGCGCATTAACGAGCCTCGGCGTGCTTAGCGGCGACAGCGAAAAGCTGTTTTCGCCCGACAGGACAATAACAAAAAACGAAGCGTATAAAATAATCATGACAATACTCGGCTACGGCGTTGCCGCCGAAAGCGCGGGCGGATACCCCGGCGGCTATCTTGCCGAAGCGTCAAGAGCCGGGATAACGGATGGAGTTTCCGGCAGCACGGAAGTTACGCTTGCCGATATGTTTATCATACTTTACAATTCATTAACAGCTCCCGTTATGAAAAACACATCGTTCAGGCCCGACGCGACGTATGAGGTTGACGAAAACGATTCGATACTCAGCATGTACAGAAATATTTACTACGAGCGCGGAAAAATAACGGGCGCGGGCGGCGTGTCGCTCGACGGAACGGAGCTTAACGATAATTATGTGAGCGTGGATTATATTCAATATGCGTCGGATATGGATTTAAGCTCATATCTCGGCGAAGAAGCGGAGTTTTTCTATCACAGCGACGCTCAGTCGGGCGAGAACAATATAATATGGGCGCGCCTTACCGGAAGAACGGAAATATTGAATTTAAGCATTCATAACAACGCAGTGTTCGATAAAACAAATTATACGCTTACATACACCGTTGACGGCAAAAACAAAACGATTGACATAAGCAGAAGCTGCGTGGTCATCTATAACGGACAGGCGGCAAACAGCAGCATAAGCGACATTCTGAGCCTGCCCAAATACGAAATAAAGCTTATCGCAAGCAGCGGCGGCGATTATGATACGCTGATAGTTGACGCATACGAAAACTATATGGTGAAATCGACAAACGAAAACACGCTTACCGTTTACGACAAGCTTGTGGAGGGCAGAACGTTAAGCCTTGACGAGGGCGATTACACGCGCTTTTCGATGAAGCTGCTCGGCACAAAGGATATGACGTTTTCCGAGCTTGCCGAAAACAATGTTTTAAGCGTATACAGATCTCTCGAGGGTGATGTGATCAGCGTAAGCGTAAGCGCAGAAAGCGTTGTGGGCGACGTTTCAAGCACAAGGGACGACGAATACGGCGGAATGTACGTCACAATAAATTCAACGGAATATTACATGAGCGCCGAGGCCGTTGAGCAAAGCCCCGTAACGCCCACGGCGGGACGGACGGTGAAATTGTATCTTGACGTGACGGGCGACGCCGCATACTGCGAAATAACGGATTCCGTATTTTCGCCCATGTATCTTATAAAGGCATGGATAAACGACGAAGGCAATGAGGAGCTGTATTTTGAGTATCTGAACGCCGCGGGCGAGCTTGTTAAATCAAAGTGCACATCAAAGCTTATTATAGATTCCGTATCGTATAAAAATATGTACAGCGCACTTGAAAAATTTACGGGCGATGACGGAAAATGCAAGCCGCAGTTTGTGCTCGGAAGGCTTAACGGCGACGGCGATATAACGTCGATAGACACGGTAAATATCGGCAACAGCGGAACGGACGACGTTCTGCAGGTAAGCATACCGTATAAAACGGGGCTTATGTATAAGAGCGACGGGCTCTTAAACACCTTCGGCGTTATAGACCCGACAACGTTTATCTTCTCCGTGCCGCTCGACAACAACATTGACTCTGCCGAGGATTACGAATTTAAGGTTATAGATAAAACGGAAATACCAAACGACAGCACGCTTAATTTTGAAACGTACAAAACAAAGGACAAGGTCGGCTTTGAGCAGTATCTTGTAATAAAGGGCTCGTCGGGCGCAACGCTCTCAACAAGCGAAATGCCGATACTTGTCGATTCGTTCTCGAGCGTCGTAAACGATGACGGCGAAATAGTGGAACGCTTAACGGGCTGGCAGGGCGCAACGCGCCTGAGCATAAATTCCGACGGCAACTATTCGTTTACCGAAAACGGCATAGCAAACGGCGACGTTATAAGAGTTTACAAAAGCAGCACCGGCGAAATAACAAACGCCGTAATGTGCTTTGACTATTCAGAAAACGCGGTTTCGGGAGCGGCTCCGGCATTCAACGCGCTCTATTCAACTGCTGTCGGATACGTAAACGAAGTGGTGGACAACGTTGTGCGAATAGGCTATTCGGCGCCGGAAACGGTTGATATAACGCTTTTCGGCACAAACGTTCCCATACTTGTATGCGATTCGCAAAACACGATAAACGGCAAGCCCGAGGTATACAAGGGAACGCTTGACGATGCAAGGACGTATATGAACGCAGGCTCGGAATGCTCGAAGATATTTGTTGTTCAGACGCGTTCGGCGCCCAAGCTGTTTATAATATACAATTAAAATTTAGTGAGTGTGTGAGGTTACTGCATGGATTTAAAGAATATAAATTTGAGAGATCCCTATATTCTGCCGCATAACGGAAGATATTATATGTACGGTACGCGCGGCTTCGGGAGCGACGGCTTTGATGTTTATGTCAGCGAGGATCTCGAAAACTGGAGCGAGCCGAGCCCCGTGTTTGAATATTACGACGGCTTCTGGGCGGACAGGGATTTTTGGGCGCCAGAGGTTTACAAGTGCGGAGATAAATTTGTGATGTTCGCGTCGTTTAAAAGCGATAAAAGGCCGCGCGGCACGCAGGTGCTTATTGCCGATTCGCCCGAAGGGCCGTTTAAGGAATACAGCAGGGGAGCCGTAACGCCTGTGGAATGGGAATGCCTTGACGGCACATTATATATTGACAACGGCGAGCCGTATATGATATTCTGTCATGAGTGGCTCCAGATTGAAAACGGCACGGTGTGCAGCATAAAGCTGTCCGATGATTTAAAGGAAGCCGTATCCGAGCCGAGGATACTTTGGCGCGCAAAGGACGCCGACTGCTTTAAAAACGCAAACGGCGAGGAGGGATATATTACGGACGGTCCGTTTGTGATAAAGGTGGACAACGAGCTTTTGTGCTTTTGGTCAACCATATGCGGCGGCAAGTATATGGAGCTTATTTCGCGCTCGGATAACGGCAGGATGGACGGCAAATGGAGCATAGACAAAAAAGCCCTTATCGACAACGACGGCGGTCACGGCATGGTGTTTAAAACGTTCACAAACGAATATAAATTTATATACCACAGCCCGAATACTCCCACAAAGGAGCGTCCGTGCATGATAGACATAGAGCTTTTTGACCTTAAGGAAAACTGTAACAAATAAAATGAGACGACAACTTTTGTGAAAGGAGTTAATGATCATAATTATGAAACCTGCAATATCATCCGGATATTTTGCCATGCTTGATTCCTACGAAATGGTAAAAGCGTTTATTGAGGCGGGATATTACCAGACCGAAATAAACGACATACATTTTGAAAAATTCATGAGGAAGGAGGACGATGTTAAGGCCTACAGAAGCTTTATGGACGATCTCGGCTTTTCAATACCGCAGGGACACCTTATCTTTATGAACGCGGGCAATATCACTTCGGTTGACAACACCTATGCGATAGACAACCTAAAGCGTAACCTTGACGTATTTTATGAGCTCGGCGTAAAGGCCGCGGTGCTGCACTATTCAAACTTCGGCACCGACTGGGACCCCATAGACCAATGGTTCGACGTGCGGATAGACGCTTTAAATAAGCTTATAGACTATATAAAGGACACCGATATTGTAATATGCCTTGAAAATCTCAGCCGCGTACATGATTTTGACGCGGGACATCTGCTGAAGATGTGCAAGGCCGTCGATGATAAGTCGCATATAGGCATATGCCTTGATACGGGACATTTGAATATTTCAAAATTCGGAAACCAGTATGATTTTATCATGCAGGCCGGAGAATACCTGAAAGCCATGCACGTGCACGACAATAAGGGCGAGCACGACGGGCTTATAGGCGTAGCGTGCGACAGCCATATGATGCCGTTCGACGGCGGCAACGTCAATTTCGATGACGTAAGGCGAGGAGTGAAGGAACTTAATTATCAGGGCATTTTCAGCTTTGAGCTGGGGAATCACACAACGCCGCTTGAGATGAAAAAGATACAGGCAAAATATCTGCTTGAGATATATAACGCGTATTTTGCGTTTTAAAGCACGGGAACGTTAAAAAACGGGCAGGCGCTGCCCAAAAGAACAATATTCACAAAAACGGAGTAAAGGAGGACATGATGAAAAAATGCGGAAAATCAATAGCCGCCGCGGCCGCGGCGGCGGTGCTTGCGCTTAACGCTCCGGCTTATGCCCAAATGTGCTACAATGAGGACCGCGACGCCGTATACGCGGGGGAAACGCCCCTTTCCGGGTATCAATGCGTGCTTATAAAAAAAGACGCTGATACGGGGCAGGCTCTTTTGAACGCCCTTGATGAAACGCCGGAATCCGGTGCGGACATCGGCGAGGAAGCGGAGCCGCCGGCGTATGAATGGGTTGATGTTGGCATTAAACCATCAGCAGCGAATGATGTTGTATACGTAGACCAGAATACGGACGGCTTCGGCGCCGCAGTTGCGTTTATGCTTAAGGAATCCGCTGCCGGCAGCTATACAGTCTATCTCGGCGGAAAGGATAAAATCGTAGAAACGGAAAGCTTTACGATAAGCGAAGGCCAGACAGACGGCAAAAGGGGAATGAAAGCGCTTGAAGCCGAGCCGGAACAGCAGTTTGACGGCAGAGTCGGCTTTACGATAAAAAGCGTATATCTTCCCGCGTACAAATCGATCAACGTATCGTATACGGACGAGGAAAGCCAAACGGTTACGCTCAGCTATCCGCTTGAAAAGATAATCGATACGGCAAATATCGATTTGGACGTCAGCTTCGGACTTCAGATAAATAATGTTCCCGAAGAAGCAAAAGACAGTATAAACGTTTCATTGTCAAAGGAGGCGCAGACAAATGAGTAAATTAAAAAAATACGAATACAAAGAGCCGGAGCTTGCAATAAGCTTATTCAGCGCCGAGCGCATTGCTGCGCTTACCGACAGCGGTGATCCGAACGATTTGCTTGCGGGACTGGAAAGCTATGAAGTAAAAGCGCAGGTTGATTTTCGGGATATAGTTGCATTTAACAATAATCAAAGCTGAATCAAAAATTAAAAAAGCGATACAGACAAATAAAATAAGCTCCCGGATTCAGGATATACGGAATACCCTCTCAAAGCTCTCTCTTCGCGTGTTTTAAACGCGTCTCACTTTTTCTCTCCGACCGTATATCTTGAGTCGGGGAGCTTATTTGTATTAAAAAAGGGCTGCGCTAATCGAGCAGCCCCTATTTAATTTTTGATGCGGCATATTATACCGTTTCGCTTGAGCCGGCTTTGTTTAAATATTCCTCGTACATGCTGCGTATTTTTTCGTTATAGCTGCTGCGTAATTCATCAACGCGGGCGTAATTATATGACAGCCTTAAATCAAGCCCGTGAAGCTTCTTGCCGTTAAGATAGTCTATAAGAGTAATGTCATTTTCAAGAGAAACACCTATACTATTGAAGCCATCCTCAAGACCGACCTGATAAAAGGTTACTTTGCTTGTATAAATGTGAGAATCAAGCACATTTGCCGCCACAACGGCCGCGTGTATACGCGGCATTTTGTTCGTGGTTATAAAAGTGCCGAGGTTTCTTGTGAGCCCGCGTGACATTGCCGTTCCTATTATGTCATGCTCTTCATAAACGGAAACATTGAAACCGATTAAAACACCGAGCATTATTTTAAAGAAATGACGGTATTCTATCTGCTCGTCGGGGCGGAAGCTCTTGTCCTCATAGCCGTTTATAATTCCGGCTGCCGCAACGGCGCCGATTGCCTCCTCCGCCCAGTGACCGGAAATATCGGTCAGCTCGTTTTCGCGCGGCGAGTTTTCGTCAAGCCCCAGAAGCTTATACGCCATAATTGCCGCTTCGGCTCTTGTTACGGTGTTTTGCGGCCTGAACGTTTTATCCTCATAGCCCTGCATAAAACCGAGATCGGCAAGTGCGTTTACGGAAGCTATTTCCTCTTTTGTGTAAGCATCATCTCCCGTTTCCGGTATATCAGAAAATGCGCACGGAGTGCCGATATATTTTGACAGCGTGTCGGTATCCTCGATCGGCGCGTCAGAGAACGGATAATCGGCGCTCAAATCCTCATAAATATGCTCGGTTACGTTTTGTTTGTGTGACTGAATATCGTTTAAAAAGCCTGTCATGTAGCTTGCATCGTAAACGGTCCACGCATTTAAAATTTTAATCTCGTTGTCGGTTATAACGGCATAAGGGTCTTCAACGCTTTGAAGCGGAATATATTTTGTGCCGTCGGCCGATTCTATTTTAAACGCGTTTACCGTTGTAAAATTTACCACGATATCTTCGTAAACGGTTTCAAGCTGATTATATTTGACCAATTGTATCGAGGTTATGCCGTTTACTTCTTTAAGTATGTCGGCGATTTTTTCGAAATCGGCTATATCGTTTATAAATTCAAGATAAAAATACGCTTCGCTTGTGCCATCCTGTGCCGATGAATCCACAGGGTTGAAATTCATATGCTCGTAATCGCCTTCATTTATAAAAAGGTAATACCAGCCGTCCCAGGTTGTTGAGCTTTTAACAAGCCATGCCCTTGAATGATTCACCGAGCCGTCCGAGTTTTCCTCGTGTATTCGTATCGCCTGTTCGGGGTGTATATAATGCTTTATCGCTCCGCACGGGCGGTTTTGCTTATTATAGTATACCGTTTCCTGAAGCTCATCGCAATCGGGAACGGTTGTTATATTTTCGGCAAACAGCATGTCCCTGACCTCGTCCGCCGTTATCGGCTCGGCCGAGAATGCCGGCAGAGAAATGACAGGCAGCATTGACAATGCAACAACCGTACTTAAAAGTTTTTTTATCTTCATAGCAATTCTATCCTTTCACCTTATTTTACTCATATACTCCGTAATGTTCCAACAGGTCATTGTCGGTTTCCTCGTAAACATATGAGCTGATGTTTTCGGTTGAGCCGTAGGCTCTTAAAATATATTCGTGTCCCTGTTTTAAGCTTACGTAAACACCACCCGAAATCTGTTTATCAACAATAAGCCTGTTTCTGTCCGAAGCGTCGTATACCGCGACATTATACTTACTGTTGTAGCCGTATCCGCGTGTGATACGCACAATACAGTCCTCGGACGCGGTAAACCTATTTTCCATAGCAGCAAGACCTGTGTCCGCAAAATTATAATTGAAAACGCACGGTTCGTCCGGCAGTGAGGGTATAAGCGGCTCGCTTGTAGGTGCGGCCGTTACGCCGGCAGCAGTATTGCTTTCCGTAAATACGTATTCCAAAGCGCTGCTTTCCCCGATGTTTTCCTCAGCGCCTTCCCAAACGCCGCTTTCTTCAATGATCATATCCTCCGCGGCGCGGCTTGTATTCTCCGCCTGCGCCGTGATCTCGGCCGGAGGCTCGGTTGCGGTGATTTCGGGAGCTGCGGCGGGGGAGGGAACGGCTGACGGCGCAGCGGTGCCCGGCGCCGCCGGCGTTTCCGTGCTCTGCGGAATTTCGGCTATAAGCCCGAACAATCCGCCCTGCGGCGTTTTTTCTTCATTTCGCCCGCTGTCCGAAACAGCCTCCTTCACCTTGTCCGGCAAAACCTCGGCCGCCGTTTCAAAGCCGAACGCCGTAACGCTGCATACGGCTATTGCCATTGCCGACATGGCCGCTCCAATCCTTGCGGGCAGCGACAGCCGTTTGAATTCGATTATCTTGGTCAGCCTGTGCACAACGCTTTCATGCGTCGTTGCCATTGCCGTTGTGTGGCTTATAAGAGCCTTTCCGCTGCGCTCAACCACCGATAAAAGCAGCAGGCCGTACTTTTTCCTGTATGCCTTGTCAGCGTCCTTTAAAACCGATTCGTCGCAGCAAAGCTCGCATGCCGTGTTTATCGCGGCGCGGAGCTTTCTTGCAAGCGGATTAAACCAGTGAAGCGCGCACACAACCGACGAGCACAGCTTTATCGGTAAATCCATATGCTTAACGTGCGTAAGCTCATGACGGAATATAAGCGAAAGGTCGCGCTCCGAAAAATCCTTCTCGGGGATTATTACCGACGGAAAAAGTATTCCGAATAAAAGCGGCGATTTTATGCACGGGCTTGTACGCACCTGAACGCTTCGCCTTACGCCCGCGTCGGCGCTTATGCGCCTGCATATTGCGTCAAGCTTTGGGTCAAAAGACAGCGCGCTTGCATTTAAAAGCCTGCTTCTCATATGAAAATATTCGTAAATAAGCTTGGCAAACGATACCGCAGCGCCGGCGATATAAATAATCGCGGCAATATCTGCCGGCTTGACCGTAAACGGCGCGCCTTGCACCTCGCCGGCCGGCATACCCTCAACCGGCACAAACCCTCCCGCCTGAGGTATTGTCACCGTAAAAAGCTTGGGTATGGAAAACATCGCGCCGCACGGCACAATAAAAAGCAAAACAGCGGTAACAAGCATCGCATAATACCAGCTGGCCGATTTTTTGCCGGTGCGCGAATACAGCGCCTCGCCGGCAATATACATTATACTGCCCGAAACGCTCATCATAAGCAGCGCGTATAAAAATCCTCCCATTATGCCGCCCTCCTATTCGATATTTTCAAACCACTCGCGCAGCTCGTCAAGCTCCTCCTTGTCGGGATGGCCGCCGCCGTAAAGCGCGGCAAAAAAACTCGACAAGGAACCCGAATGCGTTTCCTTCAAAAACTCCTCCGTCTGAATTTTCTTGTATTCCTCCTCGCTTATTTTCGCCCTGTAAAAGTTCGTTTTTCCGTTCTTGCGCGTTTCTATAACGCCTTTGTCCGTAAGACGCTTTAAAAATGTGAGCACGGTCGTTTTTTTCCTTTGCGTATTCAGACGCTCCAGTATATACGCGGTCGTCACCTCGCAGCCGGCGTCCCATATAATGCGCATTATATCCATTTCGGAATCCGAAATCCTCATTTCCGTATTTACCTCCGGTTTGAATTTTATTTTGCAAAATAATTTTCTACAAAGCGTAGAATATTGTGCACAAAATATTCTACATCATGTAGTCTATTTATATTCTACACCATATAGAATGTTTTGTCAAGCGCTTTTTAAAGAAATATTAAAAAAATTATCAAATATTTCATCATAAAATCGGAAAAGCACTTGAAAAATCAAGTGCAATCGGTTATAATAATAGGCACGGAATAATTATTGCCGCATTTTTTGCATAATTACCCGGCGGCGGAAATTGAACGGAGGATATTGATGGAAGAAAACGTATTTGACGTCTTAAAGGAGCGCGGACTTATTGCGCAGACGACGCACGAAGAAGAAATAAGAGAGCTTTTGGGAAAAGAAAAGGTTACATTTTATATAGGCTTTGACCCCACGGCCGACAGCCTGCACGTAGGCCATTTTCTGCAGATGGTTGTAATGCGCCATATGCAGCAGCACGGTCACAGGCCGATTGCGCTTGTCGGCGGCGGAACGGGACATATAGGCGACCCGTCGGGAAGAACCGATATGCGTCAGATGATGACGGAGGAAACGATAAATCATAACTGCGAATGTTTCAAAAAGCAGCTTTCGAAGGTAATAGATTTTTCGGACGGCAAAGCGATAATGGTAAACAACGCCGACTGGCTTTTGGACCTTAACTATATAGAATTTTTAAGGGACATAGGCGCGTGCTTCTCGGTAAACAAGATGCTCACGGCCGAGTGCTTCAAGCAGCGTCTTGAAAAGGGGCTGTCGTTCCTTGAATTTAACTATATGCTGATGCAGAGCTACGACTTTTTGATGCTGAACCGTAAATACGGCTGCAAATTGGAGCTTGGCGGCGACGACCAGTGGAGCAATATCCTGGGCGGAATAGACCTTTGCCGCAGAAAGGATCAGACGCAGGTTTACGGTATGACGTTTACGCTTCTCACAACGAGCGAAGGCAAAAAGATGGGCAAAACGCAGTCGGGCGCAGTATGGCTCGATCCCGAAAAAACAACGCCGTATGATTTTTACCAGTACTGGGTAAACGTTGACGATAACGACGTTATAAAATGCCTTAAGCTTTTGACATTCGTTCCCATGGACAAAATACGCGAAATGGAAAAATGGGAGGGACGCGAGCTTAACGAAGCAAAAAGAACCCTTGCATACGAGGTTACAAAGCTCGTTCACGGCGAGGATGAAGCCGAACGCTGCAAAAAGACGGCGGAAGAGGTGTTTGCGAAGGGCGGCGTAAGCGACGATATGCCGACTACCGTCATACCCGACGCCGTCGGAATGGGTGTACTCGATATGCTCGTTAAAACGGGGCTGCTCTCATCAAAGGGCGAGGCGAGAAGGCTTGTCCAGCAAAACGGACTTTCGATAAACGATGAAAAGTATACCGACCCGCAGGGCGTTGTCACTGCCGATATGATAACCGAAAACGGTATTATAATCAAAAAGGGCAAGAAGGTATATCACAGAGTGGTATTAAATTAAATTAAATGGGGCTGCGTCCGCAATCGGGCAGCCCCGTGTGATTTTTAATGCGGCGGGGCCGTCATTCGTTTTAAAATAAAGTATGAAAAGATATACATTCTTAAGCGGTGCGGCGCTGAAATATATTGCTGTTATCGCCATGCTCATCGATCACGTAAGCAAGACGGTAATATTTACGCTTATCGAAAACGCCGCGCCGTTTATCGCGCTGGAAAGCTACGGCGCGCTGACGCTGTTTAATAAAAGCATCCTTCAGGGGATGGGCACCGTTGCCTTCCCTCTTTTTTGCTTTTTGCTTTCGGAGGGCTTTTATTACACGAAAAACCGCGCCAAATACGCAGGTATGCTCTTTCTTTTTGCGCTTATTTCCGAGCTGCCGTTTGACATGGTCTTTTTCGGAGGCTATACGATGTCCGCGGGCACGTTCCCGTTTTATTTCGGCGCGCAGAACGTCTTTTTTACGCTCTTTTTGGGGCTGTGCGCAATGTGCTGCGCAGATGCCGCAAAGCGCGGCGGCGCAAAAAACATTGCGGTCGGAATATTCGGTACGGCCGCCGCGGCCGCCGCGGCGTCTGTAATATCGTGCGATTACACATGGTACGGCGTTTTGCTCATAGCCGCGTTTTATATAATGCGCGGAAACCGCATTTTTGCGATTGTTTTGTTTCTTGCGCTTTTTGTGCTTTACAGGCAGACGTTCCCGAGCGTCTGGACGCTCATTGCCTGCGCGGTTATATTTTTCTATAACGGCAAACGCGGAAATATAAAAAATAAATATTTCTTCTATATTTTTTATCCGCTCCATCTGTCGCTGATATTTATTGCGATGTTTTTAATCAGGTATTTTTAGCCCGAACGGAATAT
>DVLU01000006.1 GCA_018715365.1 Candidatus Ornithomonoglobus intestinigallinarum
CTTATAATTTTTATAGCATGGATGTGCGCGTTCAGCGCAATAACAAAGCTGCCGATAGGGCTTTACGGGATAATGGACATGTCGCGCGTAATATTTGCGACGCTCCTCGGCACCGTTGTGCTGAACGAAACGTTCACGCTGCGCACGGCAGCCGGCCTTGCTGCCGTTCTTGCCGGGCTGCTGCTTGTGAACACGCAAAAGCACGGCAGTGCGCTCAAAACGGAAAACGGCTCCGGCAGGTTTATTGTACTGACGCTTATATCGTGTTTTTTAAGCGCCTGCTCGGAGCTTCTCGATAAGGTGCTCATGAGCTCGCTCGAAAGCGGCCAGCTGCAATTCTGGTATATGCTGTTCCTTACGGCGCTGTATCTCGGATATATGCTTGCAAAGCGCATGAAAATAGATTTCAAAGTGATATTTAAAAATTACTGGATAATAATCCTCAGCCTGCTTTTTGTTGCCGGCGACAGGGCGCTTTTTATCGCCTGCGCCGATGAGAGCAGCAGCGTTACGGCAATAACGCTTATAAAGCAGTGCTCCGTGATCGTTACCATAATAGGCGGCAGGGTATTCTTTAAGGAAACGGGAACGGCGAAAAAGCTTATCTGCGCCGCCGTTGTCATAGCGGGAATAATGCTTGCGCTTACATAAACGAACGCGCCGCGCCGTTTTGATGCCCGCGCACGGCCGTTATTTTGTTCCGCCGCGAAATTTTCCGGCGGAATGAAATTTTTTTCTTGACAAAACGGCAAAAATATAGTAAACTGTTATATGCACGGGGCATTAGCGCAGTTGGGAGCGCATCACACTGGCAGTGTGGGGGTCAGGGGTTCAAGTCCCCTATGCTCCACCAAAACCACCGACAGCCGCATAGCTATGCGGCTGTCGGTGGTTTTTTTTCGGAGGTTCCAAACAAGAAGCGGCGCATATTTCCCCTTCCGAGGAATGTATGTGCAGCGTAACATCCTTTCCGAGGAAGGGGTGATATGTGCCGCAAACAAAAAACGCGGCAGCAGTCGGGGGTTCCAAAGGGGGCGGAGCCCCCTTTGAGAAAACAAAAAGGCAACTGTTATCTGTTCCGCTCAAAAATCGCCTTGCTGCGCTCACGCATACCACACGCCCCGGCATATGCAAAAAACTTTATCGTATTCACGAAGACGGCATGCGTTTCGCTTGCTGCACCGAACATTTCGCGTAACAGACAACAGCCGCCTTACACAACAGCAGCTTAAAAGCGCACGTCATCTGTCTGCGGAAGAGCCTTAACGCGCACCGTGCGTTACCAGCTCGGAGCAGATAGTGACGGGCGCGAAAAAAAGAAAAACCCGGGGGTTCCAAAGGGGGCGGAGCCCCCTTTGAAAAAAATGAATAAAACCGCGGGCACCGGCAAACAATAACAAAAAAACGGGAGGACATCATCATGTTCAGAGGAAAAACAGTTATAGTCGGCGCAGGCTTTGTCGGCTCAACAATAGCATACACAATAATGTGCGGCGGTCTGTTTAACGACATCGTGCTTATTGATATAGACAAAAACAAGGCCGAGGGCGACGCAATGGATATGGCACACGGCGTGTCGTTCGTAAAACCGGTAAATATCCGCAGCGGCGGCTACAGCGAATGCGCCGACGCCGACATCGTTGTAATAACAGCCGGCGCCAACCAAAAGCCGGGCGAAACGCGCCTTGACCTGCTTAAGAAAAACTCCTCCATTATAAAGGACATCACCGAAAGCGTGCTTCGCTTTGCGCCGCCCGACATAATCCTTCTTACCGTAACAAACCCCGTCGATATTCTCACCTATATAACGTACCGCGTTTCCGGGCTGCCTAAAAACCGCGTCCTCGGCTCGGGCACTGTGCTCGACACATCGCGCCTTAAATATATGCTGTCGCGCCATACGGGCATCGACGCGCGCAACTGCCATACGTATATAATAGGCGAGCACGGCGACAGCGAGGTTGCCGCCTGGAGCATAAGCAATATCGCGGGAATACCGATGAGCGATTACGCCGCGCGCACCGGCAAATGCACCCCGGAGGATCTGGAGCTTATGTGCCGCCGCGTAAAAAACGCCGCATATGAAATAATAGACAAAAAAGGCGCAACGTACTATGCAATCGCGCTTGCCGTAAACAGGATCTGCGCCTGCATCGCCGGCGAGGAAAATTCCGTGCTCACCGTTTCGGGCATTCTTGAAGGCGAATACGGCATCTCAAACGCCGCGCTCTCCCTTCCCACAAAGCTCTCCGGCTTCGGCGTTGAGGAAATACTCGAAGTCCCGCTTTCCGACGCAGAAACGCAGGGACTAAGAGAAAGCGCCGCAACACTCAAAAAATATATAACGGAGCTCGGGTTTTGACAATAAAAAAACGGTGTGCCTCAAAAAGACACACCGAGGGACCGGCGCCCCATTGCGCCGGTCCCCTTTCACTTTACCTTCGGATGCTCCGCCAAGTCCGGTAATGGCAGGAAGGAAAGCGGAGCAGCTGTGAGCTTAAGTTTTTAAATTTATTTTTCCGAAGCTTCCTTATTGTACGCGTCCGGTTGTATGCGTTCAGCCGTTTGCCGCCATTTTCATCGGCGGTGCGATCGACCTTACCTTCGGCATAGCGCCCTCGTCGTATTTTGTGGAATCTTCATATATGACGTCAAAAAAATCTTCGGTGATGTATATTACACTGTAGTCGCATGACGACATCCGTCTAAGGCGTTCCAGTACTTCTCTTTTGCTTTCGGCCTCCACAAAATCAAACTCATCGCCGCTTGCTTTGCGTAAATCCTTGCCGCTGCCGATAATGCACATTTTAAGCATATCACTCACACCTTTCGCTGTATAAAATATCGTCCACCTTTCAATAATATTTTCTTGACATCCTCTTGTCTAAAGTATATAATATATTTATGGAAATTTCAATATGCAAAAGAGTTCTATTGTCTTATATTTTACACATTCCGCAAAGTGTCTATTAACAGGAGTAACATCATGGACAGAAAAACCTCCGACCTGAGAGTCAAACGCACACGCAGCCTGTTGTCACTTGCGCTTCTCAATCTTATGCAGACGCGCTCGTTCGACAAAATTTCGGTCATGAACATATGCGAACGCGCAATGGTCCACCGCGCAACGTTCTATCTTCATTTTACCGACAAATACGATCTGCTCCGCTTTATTATGGATATGCACGCCGAGCAGCTCACAGACCCGTCAATAACCGATGCGGCCGAATACATAAAAAACGCCGCCGACCGTTTTTTTGCCGACATCGAAAAAAACTTTACGGCATACAAAAACATAGTCCAAAAAAACGACAGCCTGACATTTATGAAAGCCGTATCGGACAATATCTATAAAACGGTTTACAAAAAGCTTGCGGAAACCTCAAGCTGCGAACCGGAAACTACAGAGCTCCGCGCGGCGCTCATAAGCGGCGGCGCGTCAATGCTTGCGGTAAAAATGTGCACGTCAAAAGCAAAGCCCGACCGCAAACGCTTCATGCCCGAAATAAACAGATATATCGAAAGCATCGTAAATTAAGCCCCCTTCGGAACGCGCGAATGCGGCGGTTTTTCGCGCCCTTCCGCAGACAGATAACGCGCGCTGTCCCGATAGCCGTCCTCCCGTGCAAAAGGCAAATCCGTCTGTCATACACCTCCCGCGTAAGCATATGCTTATACGGGAGGTGTTTTTTTCAGTGTTTACGGTATTGCTTGACTACATGCGCACGCTGCTTATCCTTGCGGGATACGTCAGCGGAACGGCGTCGTTTCCGAAGCCCCTTACAAAGGCCGAGGAACGCGAATATCTCGAAAAATTCAAAAACGGCGACGACGACGCAAAAAACATACTCATAGAAAGGAATCTGCGTCTTGTTGCGCATATCGTGAAAAAATACAGCGGCGACAAAAACCCGGAGGACTTGATCTCAATAGGCACTATAGGCCTTATAAAAGGGATAAACACCTTTGACGGCCAAAAAAACGCACGGCTTTCTTCATACATCGCGCGCTGCATAGAAAACGAAGTGCTCATGTATTTAAGAGCCTCCCGGAAGCAAAGCCGCGAGGTATCGATAGAGGAAAGCATAGGCACGGACAAAGAGGGCAACAGCATGACGTGGGCGGACGTGCTTGTCCCGGAGGGGCGCGACGTTCACGAAACGGTGCAGGCACATCTTGACGCCGATATTCTCTACCGCGCAATGGATAAAGTCCTTTCGGCGGACGAAAAAAATATAATGATATGGCGCTACGGCCTGGGCGGCTCGCCGCGCAAAACACAAAAAGAAGTCGCCGATATTCTCGGCATAAGCAGAAGCTATGTTTCGCGGATAGAAAAGCGCTGCCTTAAGGTATTGTTTGAGGAATTAAAGCAGGGAATATAAATAAAAGAACCGGTTGATTTCAGACGAACGGCACGCAAAAAACGCACCCGGCATTACGGGGTGCGTTTTTGTTTTCGGTCAAACAGCAAAGCTGTTTACCGTTCCGCGTCCAAAGCGGCTTCATATTGGAGCGGGCGGCGGGAATCGAACCCGTAACCTCAGCTTGGGAAGCTGACATTTTACCACTAAACTACGCCCGCATAACGGCTTTATTCATGTAAGCATTATACATTATAGCATAATATCGCGCGTCAGTCAATATAATTTTAAAATTTTTAGCCTATATTTTTTTCGCGCGGGCTGCCGCCTTTCCGATGCGGCAGCCCGGTTTGCTATTTCAGCAGCTTTACAAGCACAGCTCCCAATACAACAGCGCCTGCCGACACGCACCACACCGCCGGCACAATATCATACGGCGCGGCGGAGCCTGCGGCGGCGCGCAGCGCAACGACCGTGGCGGGGAAAACAGTAAACGACGTTGTGTTTAATATCGTAAACATACGCATATCGTCCGACGGCTTTTCGGGCTGTGCGTTTTCCCTGTCAAGCGCCTCCATTGCGCGTATGCCGGCAGGCGTTGCGGCGTTGCCCATGCCGAGCAGGTTCGCGCACAGATTTACCGTTATAAGCGCACGCCCCTCCTCCCCCGTTTTCGGGAACAGGCATTTTATCACGGGCGAAAACAGGCGCCCGATAAGCTTCATAAGCCCCGCGTTTTCGCCGGCTTTTAAAATACCCGTCCAAAAGCACATTATCCCCGCAAACGACAAAAGCGTTTCCACGCTGTCCTTTGTGCCGTCAAGCACGGCCGCCGCCGTTTCCGGCACGGTTCCGTTAAAAAATGCGCATACAAACGAAACGCATACCATAAAGCACCATATACCGCTCAAAAAAGCACCTCCGTTTTAATTTATTTTTCTCTTTTCTTTTCCCGCCGCATGTGTTATAATATTTATATTAGGAGGGCTTATAAATAATGCACGGATATAAAACGTTTCACGAGGAAATAATGAACGGGCTTATAGAAAACGTACAAAACGGCAGCAGCTCAAACGCATACGTTTTTGAAGGCGCAAAAGGTTTAAACAAGCACGAAAGCGCTCGTCTTTTTGCCGCGGCTCTTACGTGTATGTCGCACGGCGGCAGCATACCGTGCGGGATATGCCGCAGCTGCACGGAGTCCGCGGCAAACAGCAATCCCGATATAATTTACGTTGAAAAACCGAAGGACAAAAAAACGATACCCGTTGATACCATACGCGGCGTAAACACGGACGCGGCCGTGAAGCCGTTCAGCGCGCCGAGGAAGGTGTATATAATAAACGAGGGCGACCTGCTGAGGACCGAAGCTCAGAACGCATTTTTGAAAACGTTTGAGGAGCCGCCCGAATACGCCGTATTTATAATCGTTGTGCAGAGCGCGTCGAGCCTTTTGCCGACGATTTTGTCGCGCGCCGTTACGGTACGGTTCCCGCGGCTTTCCGATGAGCTCACGTCAAAAATACTGCTTGAGCGCCATCCGGAGGAGGAAAAGCGCATACCGTTTCTCGTTAATTTCTGCGAGGGGATTCCCGGCAGGGCGGAGGAGATAATAAATGACGGCGAATTTGAGGAGCTGCGCGGCGAATCGCTTAACGTGCTTGCAAAAATAATGACCGGCGGAAAACGCGCCGCCTTTGACGCCGAGGATTTTACGGAAAAAAACAAGGAAAAGGCGGGCGAAATATTTTCGTTCTGGACGTCTTATTTAAGGGATATACTCGCGCTTCAGTGCGGCGCATTTGACAGGACGATAAATTCCGACAAGCTGCCGGCATTACGTAAGCTTTCGGGCCGTTTTGACGCAAAAACAACAGTCCGCGCCGCCGAGCTCATGATAGAGGGCTTACAAATGCTTGACAGATATATAAAGCCCTCCGCCGTCGCACTCCGCTGCGCCCTAAGAATAAATATAAAATAATCCGCAGGGCTTTTGCAGGGGCATGCAGGGGGCTTGGGGGGCTGCAAAGCCCCCCAAAGCACAAACCCCTTGACATTCCCTCTCAACGCAGGTATAATTAAAATATAACAAATCATGTATACGGAAAGGAAGATAAAAATGAAAAAAACAGCAGGAATAATACTTTTCCTACTCACAATGCTCTGCATGTCGGCAACATCGTTTGCGCTGACGGACGGCGACTGGGAATACCAGCTCGTTGAGGATCACTCCGTTATAACGCAGTACACGGGCAGCGATGAAAACGTAGTTATCCCGTCCGCTCTGGGCGGCGTTCCCGTTACGGAGGTCACCTGCGAGAAAAACAGCGACTCCTACTTTAACAACGGCGTAACAAAATCGATCACGTTCCCGTCCTCCGTAAAAGTAATAGACAAAATGTGCTACGGCTCAGATACGCTCGAAACGGTCGTTTTGCCGGAGGGCGTTGAAGAAATTGCCGAAAACGCGTTTACCGGCTGCAAAAACCTGAAAAACATAACGCTACCGTCAACGTTAAAGGAAATAGGCGGAGCGGCTTTTGCCAATTGTTCGTCCCTTACAAGCATAACTCTCCCCGCAGCCCTCGAAAAGCTCGACGGCGGCGCGTTCTTGGAATCGGGGCTTGTGACGGCCGACATGAGCGCCTGCACAAACCTGCAGTCGATGGATACGGGCGTTTTCAGAGATTGCGAAGCTCTCCAAACGATAGCGCTGCCGAACAATCTTGACAAAATTACGCGCGATATGTTCGCCGGCTGCGTTTCGCTCAGCGACATAGACATTCCCAAAACGGTAAGCCTTATAGATTTCGAAGCGTTTTACGGCTGCACCTCGCTTAAAAGCGTAATTCTGCCGACCTCCCTTAATGAGCTCGGACGCTATGCGTTCAGGGAATGCTCGCAGCTTGAGGAGGTTATAATACCGTACGGCACGGTTAAAGTTGACGCGGCGTTTCAGCGCTGTCCCGCGCTTAAAGCCGTTTACGTGCCCGACAGCGTAATCTATTTCAGCCTTGACATTTTGCAGGGCTCGTCAAATGCGATAATTTACTGCACATCCGGTTCGGAAGCCGCGGAGGTGTGCCGTGAACATGACATTTCGTTTTTAACTGACAGCTCCGTAAACACGGCGATAAACGTGCTCTACAACGGAAAGAGAATGTCCTTTGACAAATACGGCAAAAATCCCGAGGTGATAAACGACCGCACGCTTGTGCCGCTCAGATCCATATTCGAATCGATGAACGCAACGGTTGACTGGGACGGGACCACAAATACGGTCACGTCAACGCGCGGCGACGTTACAATGACGATAACAATAGGCGCGCAGGAAATATACAAAAACGGCGAAGCAATCCCCGTTGACGTCCCCGCTCAGCTTATAAACGGGTTCACCATGGTTCCCGTCCGCTTTATAGCCGAAGCCTTCGACGCCTCCGTCGACTGGAACGGCAACGGCAACATCGTTTATATAAACGAATAAAAAAATATCCCCCGCAAAAAACACAGGGGCCTTGGGGGGGGGGCTGCAAAGCCCCCTTTAAAATGCAAAAAATCGCACGTCATGCGTTTGCGGAAGAGCCTTAACGCGCACCGTGCGTTACCAGCTCGGAGCAAATGCTGACGGGCGGTGAATCAAAATTCCCGCATGCAGGGGGCTTTGGGGGGCTGCAAAGCCCCCCAAAAATATCAAAGATTTATTATTTCGGTATCAAACGCACCGAGCGTAACGGTCTTGTCCCCGCTCTCCGTCTTCACCGTCGCAGTCTGCTCCTCATCGCTGTTATTTATAACAACAAGAGTTTTCCCGTCGGGATACCAGCAGCACTCCGTATACGGATTATCCGTAAGATATTCGCCGTTTATATCGCAGCCGCAGCTTGAAAGTATAAGATTCAAAAGCGTGCGGTTATTTATTTCGCCGTGCCTGAACGACGACATATAAACGCCCATACCCTTGCCGAACGGGTGCTCCGTCACAACCGGCTTATCGTCGTCGGCCATAAGCACCTTTGTATCGCCGTCAATAACGTTTATATTATTCTTTGACACAATTTCCGTACCTTCGCATATCGCGTCCGAAGCTTCAACGTCAAACTTAAACTTGCCGTGCGAGATCCATGCGCCCGTATTTTCGTCAACGCCGAGAACGTGCGCCATTCTGAACGTCCTGTCGTATCCGTCGCACGCCGAAGGCTCGTTTACACCTATAAACACGCCGCCGTTATATACCCATTCGGTAAGCTTTGTGACAACCTCGTCGTCGGCCCAGCGTTCGCCGCCCGACCATGCGCTTCCCGCAAAGCCCGCGTTTATAACAACGTCGTAGCCGTTCAGACCCTTTTCCTTCAGCTCGTCAAAGCAGATAAAATCAACGTCAAGCGGCATTCCCGAAAGCGCTTCTATAACGTTTATAAGGTCAACCCCCGGATGCTCGTGATAATGGCCGGAGCACGTCCATGAGCGCAGCCTGCCCCAGAACGTCAAAACGGCAACGCGCGGCTTTTTAACGTACGGCCTGCCGGCATTGTGCAGCTCCTTTATTTCACGGAATTCATCCGCTATCTTTTCTATGTAATCGTTAAAGTCGGGGAAAGGCAGCGTAAGCGATAAATAACCGCCGAGGCCTATCCTGTCTATCTTGCCGCGCAGCAGCGCACGGCGCACGTTTTTCCAGTAGCCCTTCGCTTCAAGCGTCGGGTTTCCGCCCTCGGCAAACGTCGGCGCTCCGCCCAGACCCACCGGGAACAGATACGGATGCAGACGTATCTCATGCGTATCAACAGCGTCAACGCCCGCGCACAAACGCGCTTCAAAGCCGTTAAACACGCACTTTATAAGCCCGTCAAAGCCGAACTCCTTAAACCTCTTGCCCCACGGCTCAACGCCTACCCAGCTGTCGTCGTAGAACACATACGCCTTCTTGCCGTAGCCGTGAACAAGGTCAACAAGCTTCTTTCCGAACCCAACAACAAATTCGTTTACAAAATCCATATAGTCAAGCTTCTTATCGGAGCACGTCATATGCGTAACGTTCAGCTTGCCCTTGTTTATAAAGTCCTCCGCCGTCAGGGCATATCCCTTTTTCTTTTCAAATTCCTTAAGCATTCTCGGGCTTACCGTAAAGTCATACGACGCCCAGTCGGAAAACTTCTCGCGGCAGCGCTCGTTCGAGCCCCATATCCATACAAAATTATAAAACATCGACGTAAAACGCACAACCGTTGTTGCGGGATGCGTTTCGCACCAGTTTTTCATCCAATCGAGCATATACTGCTGCGTTTCGGGATAAACGGGATCTATCTGCATAAGATGCTCCTTATCCCAGTTGTTTGTTGTGTGGTTGTACATCGAGATTTCTTCCCATATGCGCCATGCAAGGAAGCTCACGGTATACTTGTGGAACGGCACGGCGTTATTTACGGTAACAACGCCTCCGTCATAGCTCCAGTCCTTCACCTCCGTGTTTGACGTGCGGTCAAACACCTGCCAGAATTCCTTTGACTCCTCCGAATCGTTCACCTTGAACTGCTCGTCGAAAAAGTCCTTCATAAGCTCTATCTTCAATACGCTCTCCGCTGCCGTCACAGGCTCTGTCATAAGAAACGTCTGCTGAAGCTTATCGGGATTTTTCTTTGCCCATTCGTTGTGATCGCGTATTATGCAGATGGTGGAATAAATGCCGTAGCCCGCGTTTATTATCTCGGGCGAAAGCTCCGTGCCGTCGCTGTCGCGTATAACGTCGGCTCCCCATTTTTCTGCCATTTGAAGCGTAAGCTCCTCATACCCGCTCTCGCCGGGCAGCGTGAATCCGCCTTTTGTTTTACCCATATCTCTACTCTCCTTTTCGCTGTTGACGGCATAATAAACCGTCTTATAATAATATGATTATATCACAGCGGCGGCGATATGTAAACGATAATTTTCAAAAAAAATATTTTTTATGATGACTGCATCGTTTTTACGGCCAAACTGCGGTTTTTGACACAAAAAATCATTTTTTGCGGTGTTTTTCACAAATTGAATATTTACTTTGTACACAAAAAATCAAAAAACCAACATCTCCCTTGTATAAAACGCCCTCGGCTTTACTTTTGTTAATACCGTTGTTTTTTTGAATACCTCAAAAAACGAATAATAAAACGGCAAAATAATCAATATTCGAAGTTGATTTTTCAGCGCCGCTGTGCTACAATAATTCTCGCAGGGCAGGGAAAGTGCCCTGGCGCAGGGGAAGAGTTGCAGCTCTCTTTTTCTCTCCCTAAAGGAAAATCGCTGAAAATCCTTCATGCAGCTCTTCTTTACCCCATAATATATGAAAAAGAACGCCGCATTCACCCCCTTTGACGGCGTTTTTTTCATGTTGCATATTGACACGGACGCATACTTTGGATTATAATATAATTATATTTGATAAATAAATCACAAACCGGAAGGAGTATGATAATGCTTTATATTGGCATAGACCTCGGCGGGACAAACATTGCCGCCGGCATAGTTGACGAAAAGGGAAACATATTGAAAAAGGACAGCGTGCCCACTCTTGCGGAGCGTCCGATTGAGGAGATAGTAAACGACATGGCGTCGCTCTGCCGCCGCCTGCTCGCCGAAGAAAATATATCGATTGACGACATAGAAGCGATAGGTCTCGGCTGCCCGGGAACGGTTGACAGCCAAAACGGCATAATTGCCTACGCAAACAATCTTAAAATGAAAAATACGCCGATACGCGAAATGCTCGGCGACCGCTTCCCCGGAAAGCGGATAAAGCTCGAAAACGACGCAAACGCCGCTGCGTTCGGCGAATACGCCGTAAACGGCGGCGGAGCCGGAAGCTTTGTTTTCATAACTCTCGGCACGGGAGTCGGCGGCGGCGTTATAATAGACGGCAAGCTGTACAAAGGCTTTAACGGCGCCGGAGCGGAGCTCGGGCACACCACGCTCGTGCTTGACGGAGAGCCGTGCTCCTGCGGCAGAAACGGCTGCTGGGAGGCGTATGCGTCGGTCACGGCGCTTATACGTCAAACAAAAGCCGCAATGGACAGCGCGCCCGATTCTTCCATGCACAGATGGGTTGAGGAAAATGGGAAGGTCAGCGGCCGGACGGCGTTTGACTGCGCAAGAAACGGCGACAAGGCAGCACAGGCCGTTGTTGACAATTACGTAAAATACGTGGCCGACGGCATCGTTGACACGATAAACATATTCCAGCCGGAAACGCTTCTTATAGGCGGCGGCATATCAAAAGAGGGCGAATACCTTCTCGGCCCTATAAGGGAGTATGTGGAAAAATACGATTACAATAAATATATGCCGAAAACAAAAATAGGCGCCGCAACGCTGTTTAACGATGCGGGGATAATAGGCGCCGCACTGTCGGAATAAAAAAAGGATTATATCAAAATTACATAGGGCTGTTCGATTTCAGATGCAGAACGGACGAAACGCACCCGACGGCGTATTAGCACCGCGCAAGATAGCGCGGACGACCGAAGGTCGGCTTTCGGCTTTGCCGAAAGTGCTGAAAAGTGTACTCCGAGTGGTGCGTTTTGTTCGTAGGTAAACAGCAAAGCTGTTTACCGATCTGCGCTGAAAGCGACAGCCCCGTATTAGGCGTTTTGTTTCGTATAGTTAAGCAATCCTCCGGCATAGAGCATTTCCTTTTGTCTCTTTGAAAAATCTCCGATAACGTTAAAGTCAAAGCCCTTTGTGACGTTTGTGCACTTTATAACCGAACCGCCGGCTATCTGCTTTCCTATGTTTTCTATCTTTATTTCATCCGATTGGTCTATTCTGTCGTAATCGCTCTCGTTCTCAAACGTAAGCGGAACGATACCGGCATTTATAAGGTTTGCCATGTGTATACGCGCAAAGCTCTTTACTATAACGGCTTTAACGCCAAGATAGAGCGGAGCAAGCGCCGCGTGCTCCCTTGACGAGCCCTGGCCGTAGTTTGAACCGCCGATTATAACGCTCTTGCCCATTTCAAGCGCTCTGTCGTGGAATGACTCATCGCATACGGCAAAGCAGAACTGCGAAATCTTCGGTATGTTTGACCTTAACGGCAGTATCTTTGCGCCGGCCGGCATTATATGGTCGGTTGTTATGTTGTCGCCCACCTTAAGCGAGCATTTTGCGTCTATAGTTTCGGCAAGCGGCTCCGATACGGGGAACGGCTTTATGTTCGGCCCTCTCAAAACCTCAACGCTGTCCATTTCCTCCTCGGGAACGGGAGCGACTACCATGTTATCGTTTATCATAAACTTCTCGGGAAGCTTAAATTCGGGCATCTCTCCCAAGCTTCTCGGGTCTGTGAGCACACCGGCAATTGCCGACGCCGCCGCAACCTCGGGCGAAACGAGATATATCTGACCGTCCTTTGTGCCGGAACGTCCTTCAAAATTCCTGTTGAAGGTTCTGAGCGATATGCCGCCGGAATTTGGCGACTGTCCCATGCCTATGCACGGACCGCACGCGCTCTCGAGTATTCTTGCGCCGGCGTCTATCATCGCTGCAAGCGCGCCGTTTTCGGCAAGCATATTAAGCACCTGCTTCGAGCCGGGAGCTATCGAAAGCGAAACGTCGGGGTGAACCGTTTTCCCCTTTAATATATGCGCAACCTTAAGCATATCCATAAGCGACGAATTTGTGCACGAGCCTATGCAGACCTGGTCGATTTTCATCGGCCCTATTTCGGCGCACGATTTCACGTTGTCCGGCGAATGGGGACAAGCCGCCAGCGGCTCGAGCTCGCTTAAATTTATCTCAACAACCTCGTCGTATTCCGCATCGTCATCGGCTGCAAGAGGCACCCAAACGTCCTCCCTGCCCTGCGCCTTAAGGAAGGTGAGCGTGTTTTCGTCCGACGGGAATATCGACGTTGTTGCGCCGAGCTCCGCGCCCATATTCGTTATCGTTGCGCGCTCAGGAACGGAAAGCGTCTTAACGCCTTCGCCGCAGTATTCTATTACCTTGCCCACGCCGCCTTTTACCGATAAGCGCCTTAACACCTCAAGAATAACGTCCTTTGCGGCTACCCACGGGCTCAATTTTCCCGTAAGCTCCACCTTAACAACCTTAGGGCATGTTATATAATACGTTCCGCCGCCCATTGCAACGGCAACGTCCATGCCGCCGGCGCCGATTGCTATCATGCCTATGCCGCCGCCCGTCGGCGTATGTGAATCTGAGCCTATAAGCGTCTTTCCGGGCACGCCGAAACGCTCAAGATGCACCTGATGGCATATGCCGTTTCCGGGACGTGAAAAATATATGCCGTGCTTTTTGCACACGCTGCCTATAAACCTGTGGTCGTCGGCATTCTCAAAGCCGTTCTGGAGCGTGTTGTGGTCAATATAGGCAACCGACCTTTCCGTTTTTACTCTCGGCACGCCCATTGCCTCAAACTCAAGATACGCCATGGTTCCCGTCGCATCCTGCGTAAGCGTCTGGTCTATTCGGATACCTATTTCCGAGCCCTTGACCATCTCGCCTTCAACAAGATGCGCGGAAAGTATCTTTTCCGTCAATGTCATTCCCATTACATATCATTCCTTTCATCTGCGTATACGTATATTTTATAATTTTTTTGCCGCTTTGTCAAGCAATTTGTTTTGTGCATATCAATCAAATCTTCTCATATCGGCGCGCACTTTTCCGTTATCCGCCCACGCCTCGGCATACGTTCCGCAATAGCCCGAGCTTCCGGGGTTTATTACCGTAAGCTCCCTGTCCCAATCGCAGCACGGCTTATGCGTATGCCCGAACACGACCATATCGGCGCCCGCCCTGCGCGCACGGTCCTTGAGCGTGCCGTAATCGTATTCAAGCTTTACATTATATAAATGCCCGTGCGTGATAAATATCTTCACACCGTCTATTATAACAGTCATTTCCTCCGGCTCGCGCACAAACATATCGCAGTTTCCCTTTACCGAATATACGTCTATCGACGGAAATTCCGCCCTCAGCCGGTCCGCGTCGCGCGTGCAGTCGCCTGCGTGAATTATCGCGTCAACCTTCTCCTTCGACTCGCGTATTACCTTCTCGCAGCCGGTCAGATACCCGTGGGTATCCGAAAAAATCAAAATATGTTTCATAAAAAAATCTCTCCGTTCGTGTTTCTCTTTTTTCTCCTCCCCATGCTATTTTACCACGCGTGTCGCATTTTGTCAAAAACTTTTTTGATACCGCTCCACGTTTCGACAGCTTTTTTTTATTGCAGGTGATAAAATATATAGGAAATATATGTAAACAAAAGGAGAAATGAACAATGGCAAAACCAATGCTTAGCAAAAACAGGGCGTTTCTGCGTGCGCCGTCGAAGTCCGACATATTACCGTCCGTACTGTTGTTTCTGGCAAGCCGGGCATCGTTTATGGGAGCTTTCCCGTTCGGCGCCGCCTTTTTTGCATCATGCAGCGACAAATCCGCGGCGTATCTCGGGATAACGGTAATGTATCTCGGGCTGCTTTCGGCGGGCGCGGCGGGGAGCGCCGTAAAATATATGATGTCCGCGCTCATATTCTGGCTTTTCATAAACTTATACAGCCGCCGTTCGCGCCGTCTTGAAGCCGCCGTATGCGGCGCGTCGATGTTTGCCTCGGGCATGGCGTCGATGCTTTACAGCTTTGCCGGCGCATACGATATTTTTCTGCTGCTTGCCGAAAGCGCCGCCTGCGGAGTTATGTATGTTGTATTTTCGGGCGCGCGCGAAAGCGTGATATACGGCACGCCGCAAACGCCGTCCGAGCAGGAGCGGCTGCTGTGCCTTTCCGCCGCGGCCGGCGTATTCATACTCGGGCTCGGAAAAACGGAGCTGCCGTTTGATATAAGCGTTGCCAATATCATGGCCGTTTATACGGTGCTCATGGGCGCAAATTGCTCCGGGCTTGCGGGCGCTGCGGTATCGGGCGTTGCCGTTGGCTTTATAACGGGCGGCGGCAGCTCCGTTATGATGGCGGGCGCAATGGGCTTAAGCGCGCTTTTCGGCGGTTTCTTAAAGTCTCTCGGGCGCTTCGGCACGGCAATAGGCTTTCTTGCCGGAGCATATGCCGTGCTGCTTTATTCGGGCTCCGTTTCCGACATTCCGTACAGCGCCCTCGACGCGCTCATAGGCGCGGCCGCATTTGCCGCAACGCCGCCGCTTGTACATAAAAAGCTTTCGTCGCTCCTGAGCGCGGAACGCCGTTTTGAAAGCCCCGGCGGCGCGGAACGGCTGCGCGTTGTGCTTTCCGAGCGTTTAAAGCGCTGCGCCGCGGCATTTCGCCGTCTTGACGCCGCGCTTGCCTCATCACCCGCCGATATGCCGTCCGCTTCCGCGCCGCGTTATGAAGAAATCTTTTCCGAAACGGCAGGCAGGATATGCGGCGACTGTCCGCGCCGCCAGCGCTGCTGGGACAAGGATACCGACAAAACGATAAAGGGCATGAGCGAGCTGCTTAACGTCATCGAAACAAAGGGCAGCGCGGAAATAAACTCAATGCCGTTATCGTTCCGCGAGCGCTGCCTGCGTCCCGAGCGTATGCTTCTGGAGTTTTCTCATGTATATGAGCTTTATAAGCTCCGCTTGTCCCATACCTCAGAACGCAAACTCTCACGCGAAGCATCGGCGGCGCAGTACCGCGAAACGGCGGAGCTTTTCGAATCGCTTTCGCACGAGCTTGACGAGGAGCTGCTGTCTGTTTCGGAGCTTGAAAACGACGCCGCGGCGGCTCTTGAAAACGCCGGCGCCGCCGTTTATGAAATACGCATATCCGAAAACGACCGCACCGAGGTGTTTCTGCGTCTTGACAGCGCCGAGCATATAGGCGCTGCCGAAAATATATTGTCGGACGTGCTCGATACAAATATCTGCTTCGACAGGGAAGCAAACGGCGGCATATACTTCGTTTCAAAGCCGCGCTTCACCGTTGACGTCGGCATGACTCAGCTCTCGAAAGAGGAAAGCTGCGGCGATACGGTATCGGTCTTTGCCGCGGGCTGCCGCCTTTGCTGCATAATATGCGACGGCATGGGTACCGGCGAAAAAGCGGCAAGGGGCAGCTCCGAAGCGGCAGGTCTTCTGCGGGACTTTCTCGAGGCCGGCTTCGGCGTGCGCACAGCCGTTGACGCCGTAAATTCATCGCTTTCCGTAAGCTTTGACGACGACTATTTCACAACGCTCGACCTGCTTTGTATCGACCTCATGAACGGCTCTGCCGAATTTTTCAAAATCGGCGCGGCACAGTCGCTTATATACAGGCGCGGCTCCGTTGAAACGGTCTTTTCCGCGGCGTTCCCCATAGGCGCGGCTCCGTTTACCGAAGTGCTGCCGCAGCTTAAGCGCATCGAGGACGGCGAAATAATCGTTATGGCCTCCGACGGCATAACGGAAGCCGGCGAAATAAAAACCGAATGGCTTAAAAAACAAATAAAAACACCCGTCCTTTCCATGCAGGCAATGACCGACGAAATAACGGAACGCGCCCTTGAACGCAGCGGCGGCGTTCCGCGCGACGATATGAGCGTTATCGCACTTAAAATTACGGAGGAATAGAATTTTTAAAATAAATTTTTAAAATAAAAGTAAAAAAATTGCACAAATTTTAATTTTACTATTGATTTTTAAGTAAATTTATGGTAATATTGTAAACATAAAGGCAATATTTGGAATTTGGCCTATAATAATTCACATTCATAACAATTCACAATCAAGGAGGAAACAAAAAATGCTTTCAAGTATTTCAGTAGTAATTGCAGACGACAACGCGGATTTTCTGTCGGAGTTAAAAGAATTTCTGAGGACAAAGCCCGGCATAAATTTAAAGGCGGAAGCGCACGACGGCGAAGAGGCCGTGGGCGTAATACGCGAAACGGAGCCTGACGTTGTTGTGCTCGACATGGTCATGCCGAAGCTTGACGGGCTCGGCGTACTGCGCCGTTTGCGGTCATCGGCGGCAGGCAAGCGTCCCAAGGTGATAATGTTTTCCGTTGCGGCGATGGACAAGAACGTCCGTATGGCGTTTGACGCCGGCGCGGACTATTTTCTGTCGAAGCCGCAGCCGTTTGACGCTGTATACGAAGCGATAAAGAGCATTGCGGACAGCGCCGGTGCAGCAGCCGTTGCGGCGGAGCCGTCGGTTGAAGGCGCCGATCTTGAAAAGCTTGTCACGGAATGTATTCATGAGCTCGGCGTCCCAGCGCACATAAAGGGCTATCAATATATGCGGACGGCAATCATGATGGTTGTAAAGGACATGGATTTATTGAATTTTATAACAAAGCGGCTCTATCCCGAAATAGCCAAGGCGTATAAAACAACGTCGAGCCGTGTTGAGAGGGCAATACGCCATTCGATTGAAGTGGCATGGTCAAGGGGCAAGCCGGAAACGATGAGCGAGATATTCGGCTACACCGTGGACAACGGCAAGGGCAAGCCGACAAACTCGGAATTTATCGCCATGGTGGCAGACAGGATACGTCTCAGACTGAAATAATATCCCCCCTTCGCTAAAAACGGCAACTGTTGTCTGTTCCGCTCAAAAATCGCCTTGCTGCGCTCACGCATACCACGCGCCCCAATCCATGCAAAACACCTTTATCATATTCACGAAGACGGTATGCGTTTCGCTTGCCGCACCGAACATTTCGCGTAACAGACAACAGCCGCCTTTACACAGCGTACGTCATCTGTCTGCGGAAGGGCCTTAACGCGCATCGTGCGTTACCAGCCCGGAGCAGACAGTGACGGGCGCAAAAAAAGAAAACCCCGCGGCAGCCGCCGGGGGTTCCAAAGGGGGCGCAGCCCCCTTTGAGAAAACAAAAAATCGCCACCTTTGAACTCCTATTTTTAATTTATTTTCAATAAAACTTTATAGAAATTGAGTAATAATATTGTATTTTTCTGCTGTTTATGTTATAATTATTTGCGGATTATGCGCAAAAAATACGGATTATGCAAAAACAATTGAACAACGGCGCATAATTTGATATAATCTGTCTATTAAATGAGGGGTGGGATATGAGATTTATTATAGTTGACGATGATAAATTCTTCCGCGAAGAAGTCGCTTCTCTTATCCGCAGCGTCCCGGGCTGCGGCGGCGCCGAAGCCGAGCTTCACGGGTTTGACGATTTTGCGGCGGTAAATATAGCTGACGACGATGTATTTTTTCTCGATATTGCCGACGGCAGCGACGAAAACGCCGGCATACAGCTTGCGTGCAGAATACGCCGTTTGAGCGAAAAGGCGCATATAGTTTTTGTGACGTCTTACACCGACAAGCTCCGCGACGCGCTTGCCGGCATGATACGCCCGTCGGAATTTCTGATAAAGCCGCTGCGCGGAGTGGAGCGCGAAAAGCTTTTTGCGTTTCTCAGGCTGCTCAGCGCTTCGCAAATCAAAAAAATACACCTCAAAAGCGGCACAAAGCATTTTGACGTTGTAATGAGCGACATTCTGTATCTTCACAGGGACGGCAGAAAAACATCGGTATACACAAAAAATTCGTTTTTCCAGGTGAGCCAGTCGCTTTCCGGGATAGTTGAAATGCTTGACGATAATTTTCTTATAATAGACAAGGGCACGGCCGTGAACATAAAGCACGCCAAGGCCTACGACCCGGCGCACAGGCTCATATATCTCGAAAACGGCAGCTCCATATACTGTTCGCGCGACAAAGCAAGAGCGTACCGCAATATACTGAACGGATTGGGAGTGGTATAAATGGATATGGTTTATACTGTTTCGTCAATGCTCGTCGGCATATCGTGGGCCGCAAGCCTTGTTTTAATGCTGAAATACGTTTTCGGAGTAAAGCTGTCCGCGCTCGCGGCGTCGCTTTATATAATCAGCATGACGGTGCTGTTTACCGTTATGTTCATGCTGCTTGACGATACGCACGTTCAGCAGCGCACAACAATAATAATGGCATACGCCTTTTTCCTGATATGCCTGCGGCTGCGGAAGCCGCAAAGATGCGTTATGGTATTCAGCGTATATGTCATTATAATATCGGCCGCGGAATCGCTTGATATAATACTTCTTTACACAGTCTTTGACTATACGCCGATAACGTGCTTTATCATAAACACGATAAGCATACAGCTGTTTACGTTTATTGCATATATAATAAAAAACAAAATAATAAATATCGTAAACCGCGACAGGCCGGAAAAAGAAACCTTGCTGCTGACCGGTCTTGCAGCCGTGTTTATCTTCCTTGCTGCGTATATACAGCTTGAATTTGAATACAGCCTCTTAAAGGGCGAGGACATGAACCCGAAAACGTACCCGCTCTTTCTTGCGATAACGGCCGTCACGTACCTTGCCGCGGCAATCGCCGCCACGGGCTTTATAAAAAGCGCAGGCGTTGAACGCAAAAACAAAATAATAACGGAGCAGCAGAAAATAGTTGAAGAAATGCACGACGGAACGCGCGTGTTCCGCCACAACTACAGGAATACGATAATCGCCATAAAGGGCTACTGCGACAACGGCGACTACGAGCACCTTGCCGAGCGCATAAACGAGCTCTATAACGAAATGGACGATATATACAGCGGCGGCCAGCTCGGCACAGCGATAAGCATAAGCGATGCGGGCCTTAGAAACATGATAATGCTGAAGCTGCTCGAAGCAAAGCGGCGCGGTATATCAACGGAGCTTAAAATATCGGGCGAGCATTTTCCGGAATTTGAAAACATGACGATGCTGAACGCCATAGGCGCGCTGCTCGATAACGCGATAGAAGCCGCCGAAAGCTCCAAGGAAAAGTGCGCGGCCATCGAGCTTTTTGAGCACGAGGGCAAGCAGCGGCTGCTTATTGCCAACAGCTTTTCCGAACGGCCCGATCTCAGCCGTATAATGAGCAAGGATTATTCAACAAAAAACCAGAGCGGTCTCGGCCTGTACTACGTAAGCCGCGTTGTTTCAAAAAGGAAAAATGCCGAGATTGCGTTTAACTGCGGAGAAACGCTTTTCTGCGTCTGCCTTGACGCCGCCGAAAAAGCGGAATCCGAATAGGGGCATATGAAAAAAGGAATGCTTTGCCGCCGCTTTAAAGCGGCGGCCGCTGTTTTGAAGCGGCAAAATCTTCTTGACAAATTTCGTCACAATATGGTATAATAATCCCGGAAAGCAAGGAGCGGCTCGGCGGTTGTTCCGACACTCTCGATAAGGGGGTGTTTGCTTAATGAGCGAATTTACATTTTGCCTTAGTCTTATAGTAATTTTGCTTATTATTATAGCGATAAAAAAATAACCGCCCACGCTGTAACGTAGACGGTTAGGGGTAGAATTTATTTCTACATCTTAACGTATAAATGCGGAACAGCCGTTATCCGTTCCTTGTGAGTACATTATATCAAAATCCGGCCGCAATGTCAATATAAACGGTCATTATTTTTTTGTTTTATTTTTTTGCGGCACGGCTCTGCACCGCACCCCCGTTTACTTCACACGCTTATATTTTGTATTCGCCTTAACAAGGCCGCGTATCGTTTCGGCGTCGCTTTCGCTCATAAATTTCTTGCACACAACGGACGCGCTTTGTCCCTCCAGGAAAAACACAAAATACTTCCCCGTTTCAACGGCCTTTATTATCTCCGAATACTTTTTTTCGACGCTTGCCTTGCCCGATTTTTCGGTAAAGCCGCCGTTATCGAACGTGAATTTTGACGTCATCATTTTGCCGCGCACAGACTTATACGGCTTTCTGTACATCCTCTGCGGATACACAGCAAGAAACACCGCAAGCCACAGGCACACAAGCGCCGTTACGATATTATACCTCACGATATACGCATACAGCGCCGTAACCGCCGCAAGCGCCGCCGCGGCAAACATCACAATCCTCGCCGTTTTGAATTTTTCGCGGTAATACAGCTTAAAAAAATCCATAAACTCCGCATCCGCCATACGCGACGTTATTTTTAAAGGCTTTTCCACATCAGTCACCGCCCATCAGCTTTTTAACAAACGCTCCGAAAATCGCAAACAGGTACGCAAACAGCGTATACACAACGGCGCATAATATCGCCGACAGCAGCAGATAATTCATGTCCGAAAAATTATAATACATAACTATCGACGCCGTTGAAAGTATCCCGAAGATAAGCGGGAATTTCCATTCAAAGCCGAGCCTGACGCCGTAGAAGAACGATATTCCGAATATCAGCATCGGATTTATCATGAACATGAACATATTAAGCAGCACCGACTGTCCCGTCGGGCCCATAAACACAAAAATCATCGGCAGAATGTGAAAGCAGATTATAACGGCTATCACATAAAGCTTTGCGTTTTCCATGCTGAATTTCGAAACGGGCAGAAGGCTTCCGTTTTTCTTTAATTTTTTCATATCATAAGCTCCATAATCACGTTTTTCCGGGCGTTACAGCCTGACACTCTCGCCGTGCTCCCCGAGATACCTTTTAAGCTCGCGTATTTCTATCTCCTTAAAGTGAAACAGGCTTGCCGCAAGCACCGCGTCCGCCTTTCCCTTTGTGAACGCGTCGAGAAAATGCTCCAACGTTCCGGCGCCGCCCGACGCTATAACGGGTATGCCGGCGTTTTCGCTTACCGCTCTTGTAAGCTCCAAATCATAGCCGGCCTTTGTGCCGTCGCAGTCCATGCTCGTCAAAAGCAGCTCGCCCGCGCCCAGCTCCTCGGCGCGTTTTGCCCATTCGAGAGCGTCTATGCCTGTATTCACGCGCCCGCCGTTAAGATAAACGTCCCAGCCGCTGCCGTTTTCGCGCCGCTTTGCGTCTATCGCACACACAACACACTGGCTGCCGAACCTTTCCGCCGCCTCGCTTATAAGCTCCGGGCGCTTTACCGCGGCGCTGTTTACCGAAACCTTATCGGCGCCCGCGTTCAATATCCTTCTGAAATCCTCAACGGTACGTATGCCGCCGCCGACGGTAAACGGTATAAACACCTTTTTCGCAACGCGCTCAACCATATCCGCAACGGTTTCACGCGCGTCCGACGACGCCGTAATATCAAGAAACACAAGCTCGTCGGCGCCCGCCCTGTCATAGACCTCGGCGCACTCCACGGGATCGCCCGCATCGACAAGGTCAACAAAATTAACTCCCTTAACAACCCTGCCGCCGTTTACGTCAAGGCACGGGATTATTCTTTTTGCGTACAAATCATTTTCCTCCGTTTCGGTTTACATACCTTTGCAGACAACCCTGTAGGCCTTGCCGCCGGAAAAGACTCTTGCTTCGTTAAATCTGACAGCGCACGTTTTAACACTTACGGCGCCGTTTTCCTTTTCCGTGCCGCTTGCGCCTATAAGCCTGCCGCCGTTATCGTAGAAGCATACAACGGCGTCGTCCGCAAGCTCCGCGCCGCTTACATCGCCCTTTATATACGCCCCGTAATCCTCAAATTCGGCGGTTAAAACTCCGTACTCCGGAAGATTCCCCTCGGGCGCTATATTCTGACCGTGTATAACATACGTCGTTATGCTGTTTGCCGGCTGCGTTACGGTGAGCGTTTCATTGTTTATCTTTACCGTCCCGAGCTGCGCCCAGTCCTCTGTCTGCGACGTTCTTATAACGTCCGCCGCGTCGAGCGTTCCCGAAAAATCCGAAAGGTCATACGCAATCGTTTTTTCCCCGCCCGTCCTGTTTGTTGAAACGATAACTATTTCGTTGTCATCATACGCCGCGACCGTATCGTCCGTATCATCGGAGCTTATAAGCGTCATGCCCTCTTTGATATAGCGCGTATACTGCCCGAAGCCGTAATACTTTTTGCTGCGCAGTATCTCGCCGTTTGTGTGGTTTGCTATGGCCGTGCCCCAATAGCCGCCGTCGGAAAATTCAAGGCTCGTATTCGTGTAAAATACGTTATCCTTATGGCTGTCTATTATCTGCCATATTATCCACGCCGTCGGCTGCATGCCGTTAAGGTCTATCGTTATCCTTCTGCCGAGACCGAGCGCCGGCGCCATACTGCCGGCATTTTCGCCGTCAAGGAATTTGCCGTCAACCTCGCTCATCCACAGCCCCTTGCCGTTTTCGGCAGCCGTTTCCTTAACCTCGCTCCGCGCGCTTCCCGAATACGTATGCGCGTTTATCCTGTCAACGGCCGCTTTTGCACTGCCGTCAAGCGCTTCAAAGTTTTTGTACGCCTTTGCAAGGTCAGTTTCCTCAGTTGCCGCGAGGATAATATCTATATCTTTTTCCTCAAGCGCCGTATTCAGCGCGTTGACTATCCCCGACTGCGCCTCGCCCGGCGAAACGTGCATACCCTCCTGCTTCGGGCTGCCGTAGCCCCAATACGACGTATCGGGCTCGTTAAACGGCGATATGCTGTCGAATTTTATTCCTTCCTCGTCCTCGAAATGCTTTATCACATCGCACAGGTACTGCGCAAAATCATCGTATTTTTCGGGCGCGATATTATCCTCGGACGCATCGTGACCGCCCGACGAGCAGCCGCTTACCGTCATAAAATACGGCGCGCTGTTTGCAAACGCTTCCACGTTGTCAACGCCCTTTTCGATCGCCGCCTTTAAAACGTTCACCTGATTTTCGTCGGCAGTCCAGTCGTAATACATATTGCCGCCGTTATCAAGCTTTGCAAAGCCCGGCATATTGCCGTCGGGACGGCCGTCGGCTATATGCGTATGCTCCGGGTCGTCGCCGCCGCCTATATTGTAGCGGACGATATTCAGCCCGAGCCCTTTTTCGGGATCAAAGAAATATTCCGCCGCCTTTTCCGTAAGCTTATCCGAATAGCCTATATAATTTGCCCACCAGCAAAGGCTTGTGCCCCAGCCCTCAAACTCGCCGAACGGGCTCGACTGCTCGGGGAAAAGCGTTACCGTTTTATCCGCCGGCTCGGTATCGCTGTCGGTAAACTCAACGGTGCAGACGCGTTTTTCCGTAACGCCGCCTTCCGACGCCGCAAGCGTTATATTATACGCTCCCGCGACCGCCGCGGAAAGCACGCCGCCGTTTTCCGAAAGCCCCTCATACGAATAAGAAACGCCCTCGGGAATATACTCCTTCATATCGAGCGTCCGCGCATATCTCGGCAGCTCAACGGAATTAAGCAGCGCGCGCAGCTCCTCCGAAACCGACGCGTTTCTTAAAACGGTAAATTCAAAATCCTTTGTATACGACACATCGCCCGCCGAAATTTCGGCCGTGAGCGTAACGGACGCATCATCGCCGTCCGCTTCCGGGCGCGTGACGGTCCCGTCCGGCAAAATAACATTTTCATCGGACGACGTCCACGCTATTGTCCTGCCGGATTCCGTACCCGTCTTCATCAGCTCTATATTTTCGGTTATCTTATATGCGCCGTCAAACGACAGGGAATTAACGTCAAGATACATCTTGTAATTATCCCTGTCCTTATTCATTTCATCGTCAAGATGGCGTATCCGTTCGCCGCTCATGGCTGTCGGATATATTCTGAAATCGGCTATTGCACCGGCAAAATACGGGTCGCTGTACGGCGATTTGCCGAGCCAGTTCTGCGATGTTTCGCCAAGCTCCGAAACGGTTATCGGCAGCTCGCTGTTTTCGCCGACAAGCTGTGCGTCGCGGTAAAGCTTCATCGTGTTCCCGTCTATAACAACCATAACGGACGCAAATTTATTTTCCTCCACGCCCGTGCCGTACAAAGCGGCGCCCTCCGAATTGTAATCGGACGGCGTTATTGCGGCGTACAGGCTGCCGTCGGGGCGCGATGTGTTAAGAAACAGATAGCCCTCCGAGCTGCTGTTGCCGAAATTAAACGTAAATTGATTTTTCTTGTAGATTGACGGGCAGACGTTCATTGCTATGGTAAGCTCGTCATGACCGTTCAAAATGCCCTCCGGCATTTCTATATAGCCGTCAGTGCCGTCAAACACGGCATAGCCGTCCTGTATCGTCACGCCGCCGTGAACAACTCCGTCGTTTCCCGAGCCGCTCGCGTCAGCGGCGCCGTTTTCAAAGTCGTAATGCAGCAGCATTTCATCGTCGGCCGCAAAAGACGACGGCATAACGCCGAAAAGCATAGCTGCCGATATTACAAAAGACAATATTTTTTTCATCCGATCGCACCTCCGTTACAGCGCCAAAAAACGCTTCAGCATATTAAGTCCGGCTTCGCCGCTCTTTTCGGGATGGAACTGCACGGCAAACACGCTGCCGCGCTCAACGGCAACGCCGAGCCTTTCGCCGTATTCCGTGTATGCCGAAATTATTTCCGGCTCCGGCGTTGTGAGATAATACGAATGAACAAAATACACGTATTCGCCGTCGTTTCCCAGGAGCCTGCTTGCCTTTGCCTTTTCAAGGCTGTTCCAGCCCATATGCGGGATTTTTAAGCCGCGGTCCGGTATCTTAACGCATTTGCCCTTAAATATACCGAGCCCCTTAACGCCGGGGCTTTCCTCGCTTTCCTCAAACATAAGCTGAAGCCCGAGGCATATGCCGAGCAGCGGCTTACCCGATTTTGCGGCACTGATTATTGTTTTGTCAAGGCCTGTTTTTGCTAGGCTCGACATTGCGCCGCCGAATGCGCCGACGCCGGGCAGTATTACCCTGTCGGCGTTTAATATAGCGTCGGGGTCGCTTGTTACAGTGCTTTCCGCGCCGAGATAGTCGAGCGCGTTTTTTACGCTGCGAAGGTTGCCCGCGCCGTAGTCTATTATAGCAGTCATAATCACAACTCCTATTGATTTTTCTTTTATCAAAGGGGGCTCCGCCCCCTTTGGAACCCACGGGGCGGCCGGCTGAATGTTGTTTTATCCGCGCCGCATATCACCCCTTCCTCGGAAAGGATGTTACGCTGCACATATATTCCTCGGAAGGGGAAATATGCGCCGCTTTGCAGGGCCGTTTTTGCGCGGCGGCTCCGCCCCCTTTGAAACCCCCATCAGGTTTCAACCGGCGGGCCAGGCAAATTCGCGGCCGCCCATAAGATGAAAATGCAGATGGTCAACCGTCTGACCGCCGTTTTTGCCGCAGTTGTTCACAACTCTGTAGCCGTCGCCGTCAATGCCCAGCTGTCTTGCTATAGCCGGCACGGCTTCCCATATTGCGGCTATATATTTAACGTTTTCCTCCGTTATTTCGTTTGCGCTCTTTATATGCGCCTTCGGCACTATAACAACATGCTCCGGCGCCTGCGGCGAAATATCACGGAAGGCGTATACCATATCGTTTTCAAATACTTTTGTTGACGGTATCTCACCGTTTATTATTTTACAGAATAAGCAGTCCATAATTGCAGCCCCTTTCTTTTTTTTCGCGTTTTCATAGCTCTCCGCGACGCCCGATATAAAATCGCGCGCGTTTTTCAAATCGGCTTCATCGGGATGTCCCTTGTTTAATCCGCCGACTATCCTGAATACGATAAATTTATCATGACCGCGGCAGCCGAAAAGCCCGAGCACGTTTTTATTCTTTCTTTTAAGCAGATTAACGAGCGGGTCCGTTTTTTCGCTGTATGCGTTTATGCCGCTCGTGAACAGCACAAACGCGGCGCGCGGTTTATCGTTTATTGCTTTTGCGAACCGCGTAAGCTCCTTGTCGTAGCGCCCGTAATAAAGCCCGCTGCCGAAGCCCAAAATATCGTAATCGTCAAGATTGTAGTTTGATGCGCCCTTAACGTCAGTTATCGTCATGGGCACCTCCCGAGCCATCGCTTTTGCGACTTTTAACGTATTCCCCTGATGCTTCGATTCAACAATCGTCAGTATTTTCATTGCAATGCTCCCTTTAAATCACGCTGACGCGCCGCTTATTTTATCTGCTCCGCTATAAGCTCGTCTACCTTTGCGAGCGCGTCGTCTATCTTTGCCGCGTCGCTACCGCCGCCCTGGGCCATATCGGGCTTGCCGCCGCCGCGTCCGCCGGCTATTGCCGTTATCTCTTTTATTATCTTGCCGGCATGCACGCCCTTTGCAACGGCCGCTTTTGTGGCCATCGCAACAAATACTATCTTGCCGTCGGTGTTTGCCGCAAGCACAACGGCTCCGCATTCTTCCTTTTCCTTGAACTTATCGGCTATTGTTCTTAAGCCGTCGGCAGTTGTGCCGTCAAGCTGCGCCGTCAGCACGTTTATATCTCCGATATGCTTTATACCGGCCATAATATCCGAAGCCTTCGCCGCCGCAAGCTTCGCCTTTATCGCATCCGCCGCCCTTTGGCTTTCCTTCAGCTCCTCCATTGTGCTTTCGGCCTTTTTGTCGATTTCATGAATAAGGTTTGTTTTAAGCGCCGCAGCCGTTCTTGCGATAAGCGCATCGTTTGCCGCGATATATTCCAGCACGCCGCGCCCCGTTACGGCCTCTATACGCCTTACGCCCGCCGCAACGCCGCTTTCCGATATGATCTTAAACAGCCCGCACTGCGCCGTATTTTTAAGGTGCGTTCCGCCGCAGAACTCAACGGAATAATCGCCCATCGAAACAACTCTTACAACGTCGCCGTACTTCTCGCCGAACTGAGCCTCCGCGCCGAGCTTCCTTGCCTCGTCTATCGGCAGCTCCCTGGTTGTTACGGGCAGCGACCTCAGAACGGCTTCGTTTACTCTTATTTCCGTTTCCGCAAGCTGCTCCTTCGTCATTGCTTCAAAGTGCGAAAAGTCAAAACGCAGCCTGTTCCCGTCAACGAGCGAGCCTGCCTGCGCAACGTGCGTTCCGAGCACCGTTTTGAGCGCCTTATGCAGCAGGTGCGTCGCCGAATGGTTGCGGCATATATCGGTTCGCACCGATTCGTCAACCTTGAGCGTTACCGTATCGCCTATTCCGACGGTGCTTTCGGCAACAACCTCGTGCATATAATAGCCCTCGTTTGTTTTTGTTGTGTTGACAACGCTTCCGAGCTGTGCGCTGTCCTTAAGGATAACGCCGGTATCGCCTACCTGTCCGCCCATTTCGGCATAGAACGGCGTTTTATCGGTAACAATAAAGCCCTGTTCGCCTGCGTTCAGCTTATCGCTCACACCTCTGCCCTCGGCAACGATCCCGACAACGCCTGCGTCCGCTTCAAGCGTATCGTAACCCACAAACACCGTCGGCTCCGCATTCTCAAACACATACGTTTCATCGGAATCCCAGCTTGAGCCTTCGGCTCTTGCGTTCCTTGCCGTTTCCTTTTGATTCTGCATTGCTTCGTTGAAGCCGTCAACGTCAACGCCGATACCGTTCTCCTCCGCAAGCTCTATCGTCAGATCGAGCGGGAAACCGTAGGTATCGTGCAGCTTGAAGGCCTCCGCGCCGCCGAGCACCTTTTTGCCGGCCGACTTTGCGTCACCGATATATTTGTTTAACACGATAAGCCCGTTGTCTATTGTGGAATCGAATTTTTCTTCCTCTATCTTGATTATCTTCTTTATATAGCCGCGTTTTTCGTCAAGCTCCGGATACGCCTGCTTTGAGCAGTCTATAACGGTATCGGCAACGTTATACAAAAACGCTTCGTTTATGCCTATAAGCTTGCCGTGACGCGCCGCGCGCCTTAAAAGCCTTCTCAAAACATACCCTCTGCCCTCGTTTGACGGCGTTACGCCGTCGGAAATCATCATAACGGTCGAGCGGATATGGTCCGTTATAACGCGGAGCGAAACGTCCTTCTTTTCGTCCTTTTTGTATTCAAGCCCCGATATGCGGCAGATGTGCTTCATAACGTCCTGCACTGTGTCAACCTCAAACAGGTTGTCAACGCCCTGCATAACAACGGCAAGACGCTCAAGCCCCATTCCCGTATCGATATTCGGGTTCGGCAGCGGATTGTAATTTCCGTCCTCATCCTTGTCAAACTGCGTGAACACAAGGTTCCAGACCTCCATAAACCTGTCGCAGTCGCAGCCGACGCCGCACGTCGGCGAACCGCAGCCGTATTCCTCTCCGCGGTCATAATATATTTCCGAGCAGGGACCGCACGGACCCGTTCCGTGCTCCCAGAAGTTATCGTCCTTGCCGAGACGAACTATACGCTCCGGCCTTACTCCGACCTCGTTTACCCATATATCCGCCGCTTCGTCGTCGTTTTCGTAAATCGACACCCACAGCTTATCCTCCGGGATCTCCATTACCTTTGTGAAGAACTCCCACGCCCATGACGTCGCTTCTTTTTTAAAGTAATCTCCGAACGAAAAATTTCCGAGCATTTCAAAAAACGTACCGTGGCGCGCCGTTTTGCCGACGTTTTCTATATCGCCCGTCCTTATACATTTCTGGCACGTTGTAACCCTGCGCTTCGGCGCGGTTTCGGGATTCTGAAACCACTGCTTCATCGGCGCCATTCCCGAATTTATAAGGAGCAGGCTCGCATCGTTTTTCGGGATAAGCGAAAAGCTGCCGAGCCTGAGACAGCCCTTGCTTTCAAAAAAGCTCAAAAATTTTTCTCTTATTTCGTTTACACCTATGTTTTTCATTTTATTCTCCGTTCCGCCGTACATAGCACTACATAACGGCAAAAATTATTCTCATTATATAATTATATAAAAAACAGGGCGTTATGTCAAGGAAAAAGGAGACATACGCCGCGATTTTTTTAAAATTTCATAAAAAAAGAACGCCGTTCGGCTTCTCATCACAGAATACACGGTTGGAAGAGAGAGAAAATGGGAGAGCTTGTTCCTTGATGCGGAACGCCGTATATCCTGTGACAATAAACCGAGCGGCGCTCTTTGTTTATTGCTGTAACTGTATTATAGCACGGTATCTTACACTTTTCAATACACATTTTTGCTGTAATATAGCACTATTTTGCATTGTTTCGCCGATTTTGCCTCTCATGCGGCAAAATCGTAATACTTTTCCCGTTTAAAAAGAGAGCCTCAAATGAGACTCTCTTTTTAAATGCTTTATTTTAACTTTATTCCAAAGCCGTTGCGGCCGACATCGGGTCTTCCTGTGCCGAAGCGTCAGCCTTCCACTGCTCCGTATACTCTGCTATAACGTCGTCGCCGCCCTGTGCGCGCCATCTTTCGATTTCAGACTTCCACTGTTCCTCTGTTATGTCGCCGGTGATGAACTTTGTTGTAGCCTCCGACATGATAGCGTCAAGCATTGTACCCTTAAGCGAATACGTATTCGATACGTAAGGAGCCGACGGGTCGGGAACGGTATACGCAATGTTTTCCTCTATAACCTCGTCAACTCTTTCGGCAGCTTCCGAAGCATACGGTATTTCAACAGGCATATCGTTGCCACTTATAAACGTCATAAGCTGGTTAAGGTCGGCATAATAGATATTGTTTGTTGTATCGTCCTCTTCCGTGCCTTCTATCTTAACGTGCTTATAAACGCCGTCCTCTATCGTATAGTTTATGCCCTCAAGACCGTACTGGAGAGCCATGCCTATATCGGGATCCTCAAACTGGTCAAGCACCTTCAGGCACATATCAAGCTCTTCCTCCGTCTTAACCGATTCCTTCGGGAATACGTAGAAGCCGTTGTAACCGGTTGTCGGGAGCACGCGTCTGTCAACGCCCTCTCTCTTTGCAACCGAGCCGAATACGCCTACCTTCGCGTCGGGGTTAAGCGCAACTATATTCTGCTGCAAACGTCTTGCTCTGTCGGCAACGTCGATGATAACGCCCGCCTGGCCGTTCAGGAACGGCTCGTTCCACTTTTCGGCGTCCATCGTTGCAAAGTTTGTGTTCATGTAGCCGTTGTCGTAAAGGTCTTTTATGAACTTTATACCCTCAAGATACTGCGGGAACATAAACGCAGGCTCGATCTGATCCGTTTCGGGATTATAGCCGTAGCGGTTCGGAGCGCCCGCCCAAACGGTGATGTTGTCTATAGGACCCGTGTATGATGTGATTATCATACCGTATGTGTCGCTCTTGCCGTTTCCGTCGGGGTCGTTTTCGGTAAATCTCTTGCAGACCTCTCTTAAGTCGTCAAGCGTTTCGGGATAGTCAAGACCTACAGCCTCGAGCCAGTCCTCACGTATCGAAATACCGTTACGTCCGAGGTCACGCGAAAGGTATACGCCGTAAACCTTTCCGTCAACCGACATATTGTGCATAACCTCCTGGTTTGCCTTTGCAAGGTTCGGGAACTTTTCGGCGTCGAGCATTCTGTCGCCTACCTCCCAGAACGTGCCGCCGCGGCAGTTTGCTATGATAGCCGAGCTTCTGTCGCCCACCTTCATGATAAGCGGATACGTTCCGGCGCCCATTGTTGCCGTAACCTTTTCGTTATAGTTCGACGACGGGATCCAGCTTATTCTCAGATCCACGCCCATTTTGTCCTCAACGTATGCCATTACCGGGTTTTCGGCAGCATTATCGCTTGCCGATTCGGGCTGATACGCAGCCGTCATTATAGAAATTATCGGCTTTCCGTCGGCAGTATACTGCATACTGTCGGAATCCGAGCTGCAGCCGGCAAGAGTGCCGCAGAGCAGCGCCGCGCTTATTGCGGTCAATGCAATTTTCTTCCACATAATATACATTTCCTCCTTCCGAATTAACCCTTAACGGCGCCGACCATAACGCCCGCCGCAAAGTGCTTCTGCAGGAACGGATATACGCACAGGATGGGCACGGTACCGATAACGATAACAGCCATCTTAAGCGTATCCTCCGGAAGCTCCTGGTCTGCGTTTGCCGAAGTATCGGCAGTCTGCATAACGATATTTCTGAGCACGAGCTGGAAAGGATACTTTGCCTGGTCTTCAAGATACAGCAGCGCGCCGAAGTAGTTGTTCCAGTGGCCGACCGCATAGAAAAGACCGAACGTTGCAATAACCGGCATCGAAAGCGGAAGGGCTATCTTAATGAATATTCCGATATCCGAGCAGCCGTCTATCGAAGCCGCCTCCTCAAGCTCGTTGGGGAGTTCTATAAAGAAGTTTCTTACAATAAGCATGTTGTACGCCGATATTGCGCCCGGCAGGATAAGAGCCGAGAATGTATCGTACATACCGAGGTTTTTAACAAGCAAGAATGTGGGTATCATACCGCCGTTAACAACCATTGTGAAAAGCACCATGTTAAGCAGCGCTTTTTTGCCTATAAGATTCGTTCTCGAAAGTCCGTACGCCATTGTGAGCGTAAAAAACAGGTTTATAAGAGTACCGCAGAGCGTTACGCCGACCGAAACGGCAAGCGACTGAATAACTCTCGTTCCCGTAGAGCCCGAGAACACGTCCTCATACGCCGACAGCGTCGGGTTTTCCGGAACAAGGAATATAGGTCTTGACTGTATTTCCGATTCGGGCGCAAACGACGCCGCTATAACGTAAATAAACGGAATTACCATGACTACGGCAAGGATGGTGAGCACGAGATATATAATAATCTCGCCGATCCAGTCGCCTAACGTCTTTCTTTTTAATGTTAACATCTGTCCACTCCCCCTTCTTTAGAACAAACCTGCCTGGCCGACAGCATGTGCGGCGCGGTTTGCAAGCTGGATACATGTCAGGCTGACCAAGGACTTGAACAAGCCGATAGCGGTTGTATGTCCGTAGTCGCCGCCGACTCTACCATAGTTATAAACGTATGTGTCGAACGTTTCCGAAGCGGATTGGTTAAGTGTATTCTGCATAAGGATTATCTGTTCAAAGCCTGTGTCGAGCACCGAGCCCATACGCAGAACGAACATCGTTACAACCGTACCCATTATTGCGGGTATTGTTATGTATATAAGCTGCTGGAATCTTGTTGCACCGTCAACTATGGCTGCCTCATACTGCTCTACGTCAACGCCGGCAAGAGCTGCGAGGAATATAACGGTACCCCAGCCTGTTTCCTTCCATATTGCCTGGAACAAAAGCACCCAGTAAATCGAGCTCGGGTTTTCGAGCAGGTCAACCTCTTTGCCCGATACGGCCTTTATTATCTCAAACAAAGCACCGCCCGAATAAGCGTCGTTGCCCATGATGGCGGGAGTTTTCAAAATCATGAATGAGATAGATGCGATAACGACCCACGATACGAAATGCGGTACGTATACGAGCGTCTGCAGAACCTTTTTATACCACTGCACCTTTATTTCGTTCAAAAGAAGCGAAAGTATAATAGGCAGCGGGAAATAGAATACAAGGTTCATAAACGAAATTATGAGCGTATTCTTCAGCAGTCTTAAAAAGTCTGCACCCACAAAGAAGTCCACGAAGTTCTGGAAGCCTACCCAGCGCGCACTGAAGAAGTGCAGACCGGCATAGTATTCCTGGAAACTTATTAAGATACCCCACAGCGGAAAAATCTTAAAAATCAGAAAGAATAGGAATCCCGGCAGCAGCAAGAGATACATCCATTTGTCTCTTTTGATCTGCGACCAGTTTTTTGCCCTCTTGGCAGCCTTCTGCTCTGCCGTGAGGACGGCTGTTTTGGTTTTAGCCATTTTGTTTACCTCCCTAAAGTATTTTAAAATCACGACCCGCACTTACGCCCATCTCCCATAACCGATTTGCAAAGTGCACAAACGCCGTAATGTCATGTTTTTATTATAGCATAAAACATATAAATATGCAAGCGCTTTTTATATAAAAGATACAAAAAATCAGACATTTTTTTATAGTTTTTCGTCCCGGGTAAAAATTCTGTTGGCAACTGTGCACAAACCGCCATTTTTTGTGCAGTTTGACTGACCGTTTCTTTCTCCCGCGCATGCCGGGTTTACATAATATCACGGCTCGCACCTCCCGCCGGGCTGTCACCCAAACGCCCGTTTTTTCATAATATAACAGTAAAAATAATACAAGGAAGTGACAATTATGCAGACAGCCGCAATCATTCTCATTACAGTCATGCTCGTGATTTTCGGGGCCGTTCTGTTTCTGTCGGGCACAAGGGATTACATAACAAGGAGCTCGCCGTTTCTGCTTTTAAACGCAAGGAACAAAGACAGCATAGAGTATTCCGTCCGCCGTGCGGCGAAGCTTTATCCGGGGTACACGATATATATTGTAAACCGTTCGCCCGATCCCGAAATGCGCGCAATACTCACCGCCCTCAACAGGGATATTGATAATGTAATTATTATAAACGCATAGCCATGGTTCGGTGTTCGGGGGTTCCAAAGGGGGCAGCGCCCCCTTTGAAAAAGTATAAAATCATTTATATTGTGTTATACTGAAAAAGAAAAAAACATTTCGGAGGTATATTATAATATGAAACAATTCAATTACACCGTCACCGACGAGCTCGGCATACACGCCCGTCCCGCGGGGCTTCTCATACGCGAAGCGTCAAAATTCGATTCGGAAATAACAATCGAATGCGGCGGCAAAAAAGCCGACGCAAAGCGCCTTTTTGCCGTCATGGGCATGGGCGTCAAGCACGGAAGCACCGTAACGGTTACCGTTTCCGGCAAAGACGAGGACGAAGCCGCGGACGAAATAGAAAAATTTTTAAAAGCAAATTTATAAAAAAAGCGCACCGAACGGCGTGTATCGACACTCCGCACGGTGCGCTTTTCGGTTTTTTCACAGTGAGCAAGTCTGTAAGCCGGGTTCTGTATTTGACGGTCATCTATCTGGTCCCGCCGTTACCGGCGGGCTCAAGCCTTTCAAGGGGACTGCCGAGCAGGCGTAACGTCCCCAAAGTTGCTCCGGATGGGGTTTACACGGGAATTCAGTCGCCATCATCCCTGTGAGCTCTTACCTCACATTTCCACAATCGCCGCATTTCTGCGGCATTTATTTTCTGTTGCACTGTCCTTGAAGTCGCCTTCACCGGCCGTTAGCCGGCATCCTTGCTCTGCGGAGCCCGGACTTTCCTCACCCAACAGGGCGCGACCGTCTGACTTACTCGTGTTTTTTTGCCTTTGCCGCAAACGCGGCGCGGCGTTATGCAGTTATTATACCACACAACGCCGCAATTGGCAAGAAAAATTTTTTTATACGTCAGGATTCCGCGCACTCCTCCGGACATTCCTCCGTTTCAAGCAGCTGCGCAAGCCTCTGAATAACCGTGCAGACCCACAGCTTTTCATCATCAAGACCAAGCTCGCCGTCGCCCGTACCCTGCACTATGCCGTTATCCACGCACCACTTCACGCCGCCGCGCGCCCATGCCGGCATATTATCGTCTATATAATTGTAAATCATCGGATGCTCGAGCTTATTCAGTCTCGGCTCGATGTTGTTGTTTAAAATATCATAAGCGTTTGTGAGCGAATCGTCGATCGCCTGCACCTTTGCTTTCAGTGCATTTAATTCTTCCATATCAATATCCTCCCCATCTATCAGTTCCCAGTCGGGATTACCGTAGCCCATTATTCTCGAATACGACTCGGTATAGCTTTTGGCGCAGAATTCTCCGCCGTTTGCAACGAGCGTGCTGCCGTTTGAGGTATTCCCCTCATACGTGTACACTCTTCCGCCGTAGCACGCCCTCACTATACCGGTGTGCGTGCTTTCGCCGCCGCTGCCGAAAAATATTATATCTCCGGGCTTCGGCGTATACCCGCTCCGCGCGTGCCATCTGCCTATCCTTTTCCATTCGAGCACGCCGTAAGGGCAGTACGAATACGGCTTTAATATCTTCGACGCCTTATCGTAGCCCAAAGCGTCATAAAAAATCACCGTGACGGCAACGGCGCACCACGGCTGCCCCTGATAATTGCCGAAACCGTACTCGGCGTATTTCTTCGCAAAAATCGTATAATTGCCGCTCCCCGCGTTTGCCGTTTTATCCTCAAGGTCGCGGTCGCTCGCCTTTTCGATATAGCCGACGTAGCTCTCGGCCAGGTCAAGCACCGCCTGAACATTACTTACCATCGTCTTCGCCTCCTCTCAGCTGAAACAAAATATCCTTTAGCTTCTGCGGAATATGCCCGCTCACCGATGCGGCGTTTTCAAGCAGCGATATGCCCTCGTTTGCAATATAAAACATTATCACAATTTCTCTGACGGCAGTACCTCCGCCGAGCAGCTCCTCAATAACCACCGACGCCGCAACAACAAGCAGAATCGTTATCTTCCTCAAAATCCCCTTAAACCCGGCTTCGCTTGACAGCTGCTTCCTGCTCACCGCCTTAACAACTCCCGATATATAATCGAGCGCTATCATAACAACAAGCGCACGAAGCGTTATATCAAACCCGCCGAGCATTTTCACAAGCGTTCCTCCGATCACGCCCGCGGCAACGCTTACCGTATTAAAAAGCTTCTCCATCCGCTTCTCCTTTTTCCTCCCGTTTTTCCCTTTCTTTATTTCTCCACAATCTGCCCGTTTTTGAACGCGATAAAGTGATATGTGTCGCCGTAGTTATTTGCGACCGCGTAGTCATCGGAATCCGATATTACAGTCGAAACCTTAAATCCGTTTGTTACGATTTCAACCGGCTGCCACCCGCTGTGGTCGACGTCTATCGGGTGCCCTTCTAACGCAAGCCCGCCGCCCACACCGTTTCTGAGGCCGTTTTCAAAATACATCTGGTAGCTATTTCTGCATACAATAACCGCTTTCGGCGTAAAGCCGAGGTTTATCGTCTGAGAATGCACAGTGTCGTACCCCGGCTGTTGCGGAGCGTTGCCCGTGTATGTGCCGAATACAACATCGCTTTTCTGCATTGCTTGCGCGCCTGCCGTTTCGAGCTCCGTAACGCGTTCGTCCATAGCCGCGTCTGTTTTTGCCCATGCGCCGGTGCCCTCGCGCCTGTATATACCTCCGCCCGTTTCGGGGAACCACAGCTGAAAACCCGTTGTGAGCGCATCCGAAAAGCTTATCAGCACTCCGCTCTCCGACGGCGTGTTTACTGTCCCCGCTGTGCAGACGTAAACGCCGTTTTCCGCTGCGTCGTCCGCGTCAAAGTTCTGTATTTCCGTATACGGCACTCTTGCGCCGACAAGCTCCTCAAGCGCGCCGAGCGACGCTCCGTTTTCCTCATACAGCTCCGCAAACGCCTCTATCGCCGCCATATATTCGGCGCTGCTGCCGGCAAATTCGGCAACGTATGCCTGCGCCTGTTCCTTTGTGCAGGCGTTTTCCGCGATTGCTCTTGTTTCGTTGCACTCCGACTGGATTATGCTGAAATTGTTTTTCACCTGCTGCCACCAGTCCTTTAATTTTGTAAGTGCGCTAAAGTTTAAATCCAAGTTCATTTTAATGTCCCCTTTTAGTGTCCCTTTCGTCTTCATCCTCGTTCCGTTCGCGGCTTCGCCGCTCACTGATGGTTGTTTTTTTCTTTACGTGGGGGCTTCGCCCCCACACCCCCCGCTCGCCGAGCGGCGCATATTTCCCCTTCCGAGGAATATATGTGCAGCGTAACATCCTTTCCGAGGAAGGGGTGATATGTGCCGCGTTACTGCCGCCCCGGGGGTTCCAAAGGGGGTGGAAACCCCCTTTGAAAAGAAGAAAAAACAACAATCTATTCCGTTAAAACACGTTTATCCCCAACATACAAACTCCCGTTTTTGCCGCTCACAGCGACGCCGTTTATGCTTAAAGCATCTGCCGTTACATTTCCCCGAACGTTCATAACGTCGTCCGACAAATACAGCGCCGCTCCGTTCTTATCATACACGCCGAACCGGAACGTACCTCCCGAAAACCCGCACACAAACCGCGTCCCGTTTGCGTCGCTCATCTCTATCATATCGGTAAGCACCGTGACGTTCCCGTCCCCGTCGCTGACGTTCACTCCGTCCGCGCTCACAACTCCCGATATGGCTTTCGCGCTCACCTTGCCGCCCGTTGTGGAAACCTTGCCGTAACGGCGGTTCAGCTTCCCCATCTGGTTAAGATAAAAGAATAAATCCTTTTTTACCCTGCCTATCGATATTTCACCCGACTGCGGCTCATACGGGTAAGCTTCCGTGCGTATAACACGTTCTTCAATTTTAGTGTCCCCGTCAATAACGCTCACCCTGTCGCCGAGATTTATCTTCATGGCATCGCCGTATTCCGAAAGCTTTGAAAGGTCGATAAGCTTACCGGAAATATTTATTGACGGCACGTCTATACGCTCCCCGTTTTCCGGGTCAAACTCCCACATCGCGCGGTTCAAAACGTCTGCCGGGTCCTTGTAGTCGCTGTAATCCCTGCTGCCCCCGCGTATGCCGTAGAGCGATATATTGGGGCTGTCGATATACTGCACGCCGCCGTTTACGCTGCCTATGTGCAGGTCCTCATAGCCGTAAGGGTAAAGCCGTGTTATGAGCTCCGACATATCCCTTTCAACCGTCACGTTCTGCAGGTTGCGGCTTAGCTCCAGCCGCACTTTACTGTCCCCGCCTATACGCTCGACAAGCGCGATATTATAGTTGTCGATATATATTTCGCCCTTGCCGCAGTTTTCTATTACCGTGCTCATGACTTCATACGGCGTTGTTTTGTCCATCGAGAAAAAGTCGATAAGAAAGCCGTCGGCGTCAACGCGCGCAAGACCGAGCTCCGATAATTTACTGTCCCCGATAAGCGTAAACGGCGTACCGGCAAACGCAAATTCAAGCACCTCATACGGGCTCTTGCCGATAAAATCGGGCACGTTTTGCAGATGATGCGCTTTTGCGTCGGCGTTATAGACGTGCTCGCACTCAACGCTCAGGAGCGTGCGCCCGTCTGATACGCGGCTTATCCTCATTATCCTGAAAAGCTGCCCTTCGCAGAGGATAAGGCGGTTCACCGTTATTTCAGCCGCCTTTTCGTCACACGGGTACGTGAACGAAAGCGAATACGCACCGTTTATCTCGCGCGTTACTTTAGTGTCCCCTGCATTGTTGAGAACAGCAAGGCAGTCCGAAGCGTCCCTGTCGTCATATCCAAAAAGCTTAAGCACCGGTCTCACCCCAGTCTATCGATGAAAAATCAAAATCATATATCGTTTGCGGCGCGTAATCGATAACGAGCGTGCACGGTGCGGAAACGTAAACGGAAAGCGTGCTTCTTCCCGGCGGCAGCTCAAAGAATCTACCCTGCATTTTATTCATAAAGCTGTTTCCCGAGCCGTCTGTAACAACGTATTTTTCAAGGTCAACAACAGCGTCCGCCGCTATGCCCTCAAGCATTATTTTACTGTCCCCGCATGTTATTGTTATGTTTCGCTGCGCGGCGGTTATTTCCGCACCCGTCACCGTTTGCTCCGCAAGCGTTATTTTAGTGTCCCCGAAGCAAAACCGCAGCACGGGGCGCACGTAAAAGTCGCCGAGATTGACAAAGTCGATTTCGTTTTCGCCGTGCGCGAGCCGCTTTTCAAAATACGCGCTCATATCGAGCGGTATATCGGAATCGAGCGGCACGCCGTCGCCGAGGCGTATGCCGCTGCCCGTCGTGAATGATGCGCGGCCAATAGGGCGCGCTTGGAAAACAGCCGAAATAACGGCCTTTTTCCCGTGGCGCTCCGGCGTAAAAGACAGCTCCGAAACAAAACGCCCCGTCCATACGGCAAGCGGCATACTGTCAAAAACAAGCTCTCCCGACCCTGTCAGCCATGACGCCGCACGCGCGCATTTGCGCTCAAGTTCATCAAGCCTTGATGCGGTCATTTGAATATCGAGCTCAAAAACACGGTCGTTGTAAAACTCCCGTCCCGCATTGTTTGCCGCGCTGAAATCATAGCTGCCGTCCATAAGCGGAGCGGTGTAAAAGCAGCTTTTCGCTTCCGGTATAAGACGGCGTGAGCGCGTTTTCATAAGTATGCCGAATTTCCCCGAATGTCTGTTTTTAAAAGTAAATCCTTTTCTCAATTTCAGTGTCCCCTTTATTTTCTCTGCGCCGCGCCGCGAAGGGACGCCGGTCCCTCCGCAGCGCCGTATAATTATCTGAACGCCGCGGCGCTCCTTTGCAAAATCGCACCTATAAACGACGTATCCGCGCCCGTTATATTATATGTGTTCCCGCCGTAAACGGTGCCGCCGCCGTTTCTTACGGCGCGTATCAGCTCGCTCAAAAGCGAACAGATATTATTTTGTCCGGCCGCGGCCTGCGCCGACACCGCCTCAAGCGCCGCGTTTATATTCAGCGATCCGTCCGCAAGCCCCTTTAAAATAACGCTTTTGTTGTTTTCTATTGCGTCATACTGCGCTTCAAGACGCGCAAGCGTTTCGTTTTGCTCCCGTTCAAGCTCCAGCTCCTCGCGCTCACGCTCGATTTCGCGCATTGTCTTTTCCGCATCGGCAAGAACGTCGCGTCCGCGCTGCGTGACGGCGTTTTTGTAGCGGCTTCGCGTAAGCGCCGCCTCGGCATATTCCTCGTCGAGCTCGTCGGAATCGTTTTCATATTTAAGCGCGTCCATGCGTCTGCCGTATATATCCTTAACGTTTGCAATATAATCCTTGGCATACGAAAGCATTGTTTTGTACGCATCCTCGGCCTTTTCCTGCTCGGCCTCGTACTGCTCAAGCCTGTAGCCTATTACAGCGTCGTTATACGTTTCCCAGTCAATTATACCGGCCGCAAAAAACTCCTCCTGACGTTCTATGCACCTGTCGTAATAATCCGAAAGGCTGTCGCCCCATGCTTCCCAGTCTCCGTACGTTTCGCGCTGCTTTTTGTAGCCCTCCGCACTTTTTTGCCATGCGCGGTATTCCTCCTCGTTTGCCGCCTGCTGCATTTCGAACCGCTCGTTTTCTATCTCCTGCATACCGTAGAAATAATCAACGGCGCCTATAAGCCCGCTGTCGTAATACTCCTGCGTGTACGCCGCCATACGGTCAAGACCGGCTATGTAATCCTCAACCGACATATCGTGATATTTGTACTGCTGCTCAAGCCAATTCCGCGAATGCTCAACGCGCTCCTCATACATCTCCGCGCCTATATCGCCGAGAGTTTCGCAGTAATCCTCCCACGTTATAACGCCCTCCTCGAGAAAAGCGTAATTCCTGTCGCGTATACGCGAAAACGCCTCAAGCGCGCTGTCGCCGAACGCGTCCCAGTCGTTTAATTGGCTGCGCTCCGAAACGTAGACCTCCGATACGCCGTTCAGCTCCTTCACAAGCTTTTTTGTAAGCTCAAAGATTTCCTCCTGGCACTCCATAACGGCTTCGCTGTCGTATGCGTACTGCTCAAGCGCATATTTCCACCATTCTATCTGCTCCGAAACCGTCATGTTCGACGTGCCCGTTATATGCTTGAATATTTTTTTGTCATATTCGAAAAGCTCGTTGTTTTTGCCGGACGCATAAGACGGCACGCCGGCAAGACGCATTATATTTTTAGTCTGCGACGCCGTAAAAACCTTGTCGCCCTTATCGAGCGGCAGCAAAATATCGCGCCCCTCGAACATATAATAGCGTCCCCTGTGATAAATAAGCTCCCGCGGATCGCGCGCGCCATCCTCGTCGTTTATGCGTGCAAGCCCCGCCGGCGCGGAACGAGTGCCCGAAGCAAAATTGGGTATCGAGCCATCCTGATTTACACGCACCGTTATTGTAACAACCCTGTCCGGTATGCTGCTTACGGCGGCTCTTGCGGACGCAACGCCCGCGGATGTATTATCGAGCGCCGTTATTGACGCCTGCGGCTTCAGCGCCGAAAACGATGCCGCATTTGCCGCCGCCGCGCTTATAACGGGGCTTGCATTGTCAACGGCGGCAAGCGTAAGCGAAACGTTTTGGCTCGTTAAACCGTTTACTGCGGATGTGAGCGACGAAAGCGCGCTCTGCGCCGACGCGGCAGCCGAAAGCAGCCCCGATGCGTCGCCGTTTATCCTTACGGAAATACTTCCTATCTCGCTCATCGTATCACCCCCTGTTTTTTAATCGGCAGCCGGCAGCGGACAATCGGTATTTGAAAACAGATGATTGATTTCGGTAACTTTAGTGTCCCTTTTGTTTTAGTGTCCCTCATTGTCCGCCGTCCTTATTTGCCGTAGAACATTCTGAGATGCTCGTTCATCTCAAAGCCGGGCGGCTCATCGTCCGCCCCTTCCAAATCGTCAAGAAGCCTGAAAAGCGCAAACGGGCTCTGCGCTCCCGCTTCGCGCGGCAGTATGCCCCAAAGCCTGAAAAGCACCGTATAGAGGTCCCTCAGGCTTCCGCCTTTTTCTCCGCCGCGCCCGATGCTTTTTTTGAGGACACCGCCTCAATGTAGAAATCCCAAAGCTCAAGGCAAAGCCTTGTCCTTTCGTTTGCGCCGAGCGAATCTATAACCTCCTGCGTTGCCTCCGTGCCCTCGAACATATGGTCAACCCCGCTGCGGCAAAGGCTCAGCGGGCCTTTTGTCCTGCCGGAATTATGCTCGTCGTTTATAAGGCATGCCGTTTCAAAATCGAACACGTTTGAAACGTATTTTTTGCCGTCCTTTACGAATGAAAGCGTATACTGCATTTATAAAATCTCCTTTCTTGTCTGACCGGGGCTCCGGCGGGGACGCGTTCGGCGTCCCCCATGCGGTTATACCGCTACCGGATAGTAGGTAAGGTCTGTGAACCAGCCCTCCTCAAGCTCTTCCTTTGTTACGCCGTCGGGAAGATCCGCCTCGTCGAAATACCCGTAATAAAGGCCGTCGTGATCGCGCTGAACGGCGTTAAACGTCGCCTTTGCCGTCTGGTTCTCGGGCGAGCCGGACGACGGCTTTGTTTTTCCTCCGACGTTTGACGCAAACGAATACGCGCCCTTATAATATCTTACATACCTGTACGTACCGTCCGACTTCAATATCCTCCACGCAACGCCGAAATAAACGGTTTTTGTTTCCGTGCCGACTTCGATAACGCCGTTGTTCGGAGTTATCCCCCTCCACATTGCGTCAACCTCCGGCGGGATATCGGCGTTTGTTATTTCATGACCGAGCTTTTCTATATAGCTTGACGCTTCATATGCGCCGTTGTCGGCGTCAAAAACGTCCGAGCCGCCGGCGTCTGTCGGCACTATCTCAACAACGCCCTTCAAATGAACCGGCTCTCCGTATTCGATGCCGCTTAATGTGTCCGATTCCACCTCAAAAAATGTGTATTTGTCCACGCCTATCGTGGGCAGCGGTTTCTTTACCATAAAATTATCTCCCTTCATATTTCATATTGCCGCAGTTTATGCGGCGTCCCCTGTTTTAAACAACGCTTTTTGCAAAACGCACCGTCCTGTGGTACACTCCGTCCGCGTCCTTCGGAACATCCATGGCAAACTCGCGCACAAAGCCGCCCGCCGCCATCGATGATGCAGCGGCTTCATACGTCGCATGACACTCCGCTCCGCTGCGCGCCCAAATATCCGCCTGGACGCGTACCTCCGTAACAGCCTCCTCGTTATCGCACGAAAATCCGCAGCTTTCGCTCAGCATATAATAGCTGACCGCCGGAAGCTCCGTTTTTTCCGCGGGCGACGAATAAACGGCGCGTATGCCGGAGCCCCGCAAAAGCGTTTCAACCTCCCTGTCAATATCCTTCATGACGTCAAACCTCCCAAAATTGCGGCTGTCATTTCGCCGGCAGCCGCAGACAGCGCCGGAGCAAGAAACGGCTGCGCCGGCGTTTTGTACGTGCCGAACTCAACGTAGACCGCATAATCCTCCCCTGCCGACACAACGGCTCCCGTACCGTCGGCTGACGCCGATATTGAGCTTCTCAAAGCGCCCGTATCGACGGGGCACATGCCGCGCGCACATTCGGCAACGGCTTCAGCGCCCGCAAGCAGCGCCTGCGGCAGAGCCGCGTTTATCCTTTCGGCAGCGGCCGATACGCTTTCCGAGCCGCTTACGCTGATGCTTACATTCATATTCCAACCTCCGCCGTATTTTCCTTAAGGTATAATTTCTGACCGAGCAGACGGCGCTCCGCGCCGACAACAACATACCGTTTCCCGCCCGTTACAACGCGCATGCCGGTTTGTATCTCGCGCTTTGCCGAGCAAAACGCGGCAAGCTCCGCATTTTCGGCAATGCCGTGCGCCGCCTGCGTCCCTTTTGCCGTTACCGGCTGAACGTCGGCTTTTACGGTAAACACGGATGTATATTTAACGGGCTCCGAATATGAGCCGGCGTTTTCAACGCGCTCGACTGTCAGCTCGGAATTTGCGAAAATATCAAACATTGCGCTTATATCATATGCCACAGCCGCGTACCTCCGCCTTTGATTTGTCCGACGGCACGCGCGCCTTTATATTCATAAAAGGCTTTAACCGCTCCTCATACCGACGCATCGTCCCGTCTTGGGGGACACTGAAATCGATTTTCCTGTCCCCCTCCGTAATTGAAGCGACACTGCCGCCGCCGTTTGTGTTTTCAGCCCTGTATCTGTCCGCGGCAAGCTGCGCCGTCAGGCCTATAAGCTGATACGGCAAAAACTCAAGGCGGCAATAAGCAAGCACCGCGTTTACGCTGTCCTCAGCGAAAAACGCAATACGCTCATCGTCCTCGCCCTCCTTCTTTTGAAGCAGCATTTTAGTGTCCCTTATAACTTGATTTGTTTCGTAATTCACCGCGCGGTGCGCCTCCTTTTTGCTCAGGCGGTTTTATGAACGTAAATGCCTGTTTTTTTATTGTTCAGAATAAACGCGTCGTAATAAATGCGTCCCTCAACAAGCCAGCCGTTTATGCCGGGAGGGTTGTCGTGTATTTTATATTCCGACAGCTTCACGGGCGAAACAGCCGCGCTTTTTGCCGCGATTATAAACGCCGTATCGTCGGGCATAATCGTATCCGGCACGGCAACTATTTTTATTCCGTCAACCATGCCCACCTGTCCCTTTACAAGCATATTCTGCGACAGGTCTCCGTTTCTCACAAACGACTCGTCCTGCTTTATGAGCTTGTAAAAATCGCTCGAAACAAACGCCGTGCATTCCTCAAGCGGAACCATTGCGTTTATCATAGCCGACGAACCCTCAAGAAACGCGTCGTATGCGTTATCTGCCGTAACGGCCTTTGTTGCGGATGCCGTTCCCGCCATTTTCGAAAGCCTGTATTTGTCGATTTCGGGAATAACCACCTCCCTGAGTTGTCTTTGCAGCGCCGCTCCCGCGGCCGACGACATCTGCGTATCGTCGTGGTTTCCCCTGTCGATTGAAAACGTAAAGCTTCTGTCCTTTGAGAGCGTCAGCTCCTGCACCGTATTCTGAAGCTCCTCGGGCGTACCGTAGCGGTTCTGTCCCGTTCTTGAATAATCGTGCATCGACGCCGTGGGGATTGAATAAACGTTTACCGTTTTCACGCCCACAAAATCGTAATCCTTGTTTACAGCTCCGTCGGTAAGAGCTTCCCTTGAAAATTTTTCGTCTATTTTCTGAGCATATTTGCTCGCGTAATTAACTGCCATTATATTACCTTCCTTTCATTTTGCCCTTTTTGACCTTCATATTGCCGTCCGCTTTTTTGTTTTGGCGTATAACGTATTTTTTCTGCACAGCATAACGTTAATCATCGCTTTTTATCAGCCGCCGAAGCCTGCCAAAAACGGATCCGCAAGCGGGGATCCCCCTGTTTTGGGCACTGCGCCCTTTAATCTGTCCGACACCTCTTCTTCAACGGCCTTTAAGAACTGCTCCTTAAAAACGCTTATGTTCTCCGCCGTTGTTTTTGTGTCGGTGCCCTTGAGGATTTTGGCAAAGGCAATGGGCAAGCCTGCGTTTGAAAGCGCTTTTGCCGCTTCAAATTCCATTCTCTCGCTCATATACCTGCCGCGCTCCTCATCGAACGCCTTTTGCTTTTTGTCGAACTCCTCGCGGCTGCGCTCGTCGGCGCTCATTGTGGCAAGCCTTGCCGCTTCGTTCCGTTCGTTTTCGAGCCTTGCTTCAAGCTCCTTTTCCCATTCGCTCTGCTTTTCCGAAACAGCCTTTTCTATTTCCTTTTCAAGCTGTTCTTGGGAATAGCTGCGCTTTTCCTCAGGCTCGTTTTTCTTCTTGATTTGCATCCTGCAAAACCTCCTTTATTTTTCTCCGCTCCCTCAGCGAAAGCTCCGATTCCTCCTTCGGGTCGGACACAAACGAAAGCTGCGCCAGAAGCGTTTCGTTCGTCGCCAGGCCGCGGAGATTATTTACCATTTCCGAAATCTCCAGCTCGTTTACCGGAAGATTCCTGTTAAACACCACGTCAACGCGGTGGATTGGTACGTACTGCATGCTGCCCTTTAAAGACAGATAATTGTTATACATATGAAAACGCTTTTTAAGGCCCTTTGCAAAAAGCCTTTCCTTGTTTCTCACATGCTGCTCAAAGCCCATGAGCTTGTATTTTATCGCAACGCCCGACAGATTGTTGCCGAAGCTCTCGTCCGACAGATCGGGCACCATTGAAAAGCGGTGAATATCCTGCTTCAGCGAATCCCTTAAAACCTCAACGTCGGTTTCGGACATGACCTTTGACAAATATTTTGCCTCGCTGCCCTCGTAGCCCATAAGTATGCGTTCCTCTTTTAATTTTTTCGCCTGCTCGGAATCAAGCTCTATTCCCGACAAAAACAGGAACGCTTCAACAAACTGCTCCTTATCGTTTACCCTGTCGGAGCATAAAAGATTATACGCGTTTATAAGCGGGATAAGCTGCTCAAAATCGCCCTGCGCGTCCTCGTTGTTCCTGTACTCGATTATCGGCACCTCGTCAAAATAGTGGAGGTTTATTTCCTTAAGCTCCATATTCATAAAGCTGTTTACGTCGTTTTCGTAAATATAACACGCCGTTTTATCGCACGCTATGCAGCTTGTGCCGGAAATATTGCCGTCAATATCGCGGCGCGTATAATAATGTATCCCCCATAGCGGCTTTTCCTCCACCGACGCCCCGTATACGACAAAGCTGTTTTCCGGCGGGATCCTGACGCTCCTCGGATTTGACTTTTCGTCTATATACAAAAGCTCGTAGGCTCTGCCGTATATACCCATATCGCGCTCAAGGCCGCTGTCAAGGTGCGCTATATCCTGCTCGAGATAGCTGTTTTTTACGGCTTCTATATCATAGCCGTCGCTGCACGCATACGTCACCGGATTTCCTACAAGATAGCTTTTTGCCATATCGACTATATATTTTGCGTGGTTGCAGACTATCCTGTTGTTCACCGTGCCGGAGCTGCATTTTCTGCGCGATATTATATCGTGCCTGCCGAGATAATAATCCTTAAGCCGCGCATATCTTATGCCCTCCTGCATATGCCTCGATATGAGCTTATACAGCACATCGGCGTTCATTCCGCCTTCAAGGTACGTTTCGTCAATTATCATTCCAAAAACCTTCTTTCTATAATTTTTGCTTTCCTCCTGCTTATCTCGCTCTCGAGCGCGTATCTTACCGCGTCTATCGTGTGGTTGCCGCGGTCGGGGAACTCGGCTCTCAAATTCCCGTAAATATCGCGCTCAAGCTCATAGGACGAAAACTCCCGTGCGGCGTTCGGGCATTTTTTTGCGTCTATTACTATTTCGTCAAGGCTCTGAAGGAATTTTATTCCGTAATTTATGCTGTCCGGCCCTTTTTTTGCGCCGACTGCGCGTATGCCCAGATCTCGCAGCTCGCGTATGCTTTTGGGCTCTGCGCTGTCGCATACAACAACGCCATCGTATCCCTTTTCCTTCATAAGCTCCGATGCGCGGAAATTCGAAAGGCCCGTTTTATATACCTCCTCAAGGATATAAAGCCGCCGCCTTTCAAGCGCGCACACAACATACGCAAACGGGTCGGAGGCGTAGCCGAAATCCGCTCCCGCTTTTATAACCGAAAGCGCGCCGCGCTCGCCGTCCGTTATTTCCCGCACCGTCACGTTCGCAAAAACTTCGCCGCCCGTGCCCGTCGCTTCGCCCATGTATTCATGGCGGTATATTTTTTCATTCACCCTTTTTACGTGCTCCGCTTCAAGTATAAACTGCTCGCCGAGCCACTCCCTCGGTACGCCGAGATACGTGCTCGAATGAACGAGCCGTCCCTCAGCAGCCTTTGAAACCTCAAGGTTTATCCAGTTTTTTATGCTCATAGGCGGATTGTACGAATAAAATACCGTATAGCTCTCGCCGCCCCGCAGCAGCGATTGGTTTATGCTCCGTATCTCCGCCATGCCCGAAAACTGATCCGCCTCCTCAAACCATACATAGCCTATATAGCCGCTCCGCGTTTTTATCGACTTTATTTTTTTCGGGTCGTCCGCACCTCTGAAAATTATGCGCTGGCCCGTTTCCTTATAGATAAGCTCCGGCGAATTTATGCGCTCCTCCCACTTGTCCGAAACGCCCAGCATATCTATCGCCCACCTGAGCTGCATAAACACGCTGTCCCTTAAATACGCCGCAACCTTCCTTAACGCAACGCAATGCCTGTCCGGATTTTTCATCATGCCGACGATTATCTCAAGGCTCACAAACGACGATTTCGCCGAGCCCCTGCCGCCCTTTAAAAAATAGTGCGTGTGCCCCGCGGCCTTTATGTCCTCGTGCACCTCGTAAAACGCCGGCGCAATCAGCCCCGAGAGCTCAATGTCCTTCGTTTCCGCCGCCGAGCTTTGCTCCGATGTCATCTATTATCACAACCCCGCCGTCCTTTTTTTCATCTCCGCCGCCGCAGAAGCAGTATTTCATAAGAAACTCCGCCGACTTCAGCCTGTCGCCGAACGTCCGCTCATCGTTTTCGGCAACGCCGGAAAATATCTCAAAAAGCTCCTCTTTTGTTATTATAGTATCACCTCCCGTCAGTACAGCTCCGAAACGCGCGTTACGCACATCTCGCACCCGACACATTCCTCGTCGTCGTTCATGTAAAAATAGCTCGGATACAGCGCCCCGCATACGGGACATTCATGTATGTCCCTGTCATAAAAATCGCCGCCCTCGTATTCACTGCAAAGGCTGCGCTGCCTCCCCCTCTCCATTGCAAGTATCGCATCGGGATTTTCATTGTCGTAATACATCTTCTTTTCACCTCTTTAATCTTAATAAGATACTTTTTCTTTAAAATTTTTTGCCCCGTCCGACGCGGCAGACGAAGCAAACTTTTGTTTTGTAAGCATATTATACCACACATTCGTTCGTTTGTCAACAGAAAAATATATTTTTAAGATATTTTTATTAAAAACCCTTGATTTTTTGTTCTCTGTATGATATTATTAAGATACAATTACCAAAACTTTTATGAAAGGGGACATCAATATGACACCGGGCGAGAGAATCAAGAAGCTCAGACGTTCACTCGGCATGACGCAGGAGGATCTCGGAAAAGTGATCGGCGTTCAGAAGGCGGCCGTTCAGAAATACGAAAAAGGGACGGTTAAGAACATAAAGCGCGAAAACCTTATAAAGCTTGCAAAAGCATTGGGCACAACGCCGGAATATATTCTCGGCTGGGATATGCCGAATAACGTCCATCCCTACAACGAGGAGCTTATCGAGATACCGGTCATTGCGCGCGTATCGGCCGGCATGGGCTGCTATGCCGACAGCACGTCGTCGGCGATAGACTACGAGCTTGTTCAGCGTTCATCGATAACGGACGGCGAGGATTACGTTTATTTGATAGTAAAGGGCGACAGCATGTATCCCATATTTATAGAAGGAGACCTTGTGCTTGTACGGTGCCAGTCATCGGTTGACAGCGGAAGCTATGCGGTTGTTACAATCGACGGCGAGGACGGAGTTATAAAAAAGATAGTATACGGTCCCGATTTTATAGAGCTTCATTCGATAAATCCGATGTATCCCGTGCGCCGTTTTGACGGCGAGGACGTTTTAAAAGTGCGCGTATTCGGGCTTGTGAAGGAAATAAAAAGAAAGTTCAGATAAAATTCCGGCACAAAACGGGCAAAACTTTCGGTCCCGAATATTGCAAAAGACAAAAAAGCATGGTATAATAATATGATAAGTTAAATTGTACTGTAGTGCGTAACGGAGGCTGTCAGCAATGAAGATTACCGATTCAACAATAAAGCGCATTTGTTCCGCCGTCATGTGCAGGCGCGGCGCGGAATATTTCAGGGATGGACGCATACATTTAAAGAAGCGCTCGGACAGGTTAATAACGGCCGTTGCGGACGGCGAAAGCTTATATAACATTTCCGTGCGCTTTAACGAGGACGGCTCCGTTGCGGACACGATGTGCACCTGCCCGTATTTTGAAACCATGCACACGCCGTGCAAGCATATTGCGGCGTGCCTTATGCAGATACAGGCGGAGCAGGAGGAGCGCGGCACGCAGCCGGACGAAAACGACAGGCTTGCTTCCATGCTGTGCGAGCAGTTTGACGCACAGGAACAGATTCCGTTTCCGCTGCCGTTACGTTTTACGCTGTACATAAACAGCGTATCGCCGGAGGAAGCGTCAATCTCGGCCGAAATCGGCGGCACAACGGTAAAGAGCATAGAGCATTTTCTCGATATGTACGCGCGCAAAAAGTCGTTCCTGCTTTCGCGCAGCGTTTTGTTTGACCCGAAAAAGCAGACGCTGCCGCCGTATGAGGACGAAATTTTAACGGTCCTTGCCGAAAGCTGCGCCAACCGCTCCTGCGGCGATTCGCTTTACACAAAGGCGTCGTACAGAACGCCGTTCTGCGCCGAAACGCTTTTAAGGCTACTGCCGCTGCTCCGGCACGTAAGCTTTGAGCTTATTTTCAACGGGCTGCGCCTTGACGATGTACGCTTTATGGACGAGGACCCGGATATACTGACCGACATAACGGCGGCGCCCGGAGAGATAACGCTTTCCGTAAGCGACAAGGGCTATGCTTTAACGCGCGGCGGCGAATATTTCCTGCACGACGGCTTAATATACGTCACAACGGAGGATTTCCGCAAATTCTTTATGCCGATATACACATCTCTCAGCGAGGGGCGGCGCACGCAGCTGTCGTTTAAGGGCGAAAACTCGATGCTTTTTGCTTCGCGCGTGCTGCCCGCCGTAAAGGATAAGCGCGGCGTAATATGCCGCGGCGTTGACGATATAATAGTGAACGAGCGGCCGTCCTTTTCCGTATATCTCGACGCGCCGTCAAACGATATATCCGCTGCCGTTATAGCGCGCTACGGCGACATAACGTTCAGGCTCGGCACGCAAAGCGGGGGCGAGAGCAAAATAATAGTACGCGACAGCGCGGCGGAAGCCGATATATTTTCGTATTTTTCGGATTTTGAAAACAGCGGCGGAAGTCTGCGCCTGTCAAACGACGACAAAATATTTGACTTTTTAACGTCGCGTCTGCCGGAGCTCGAGAAAAAAGCGTCGGTATTTACGTCGGAAACGTTTTCGTCGCTTAAAATTTCCGGCGGCGCCGATATACGCACGGAAATAAGCTACGATCCGCATATCGACCTGCTCGAAGCCGATTTTTCAACCGAGCTGTCAGCGGACGAAATACACGCAATACTTGCCGCCGTAAAGCTCAGGGAGCGTTTTTACCGCCGTTCGGACGGCTCGTTCATTTCGCTCGAGGGCGAGGGCAAAAGGAGCATTGAGCTGCTTGAGCGTCTTGAATTTTCGCCGTCGGACGTTGAAAAGCACACAAAGCGGCTGCCGAAATATCACGCGCTTTATCTCAACGCGCGGACCGACGTAAAAAAAGACAAAAGCTTTACCGATTATATATCGGGCGTAAGGCAGGTCCGTCCGAACATTCCGGACAGTCTTAAGGGAGTGCTCCGCGATTATCAAGCCGACGGCGTGCGCTGGCTGAAGCAGCTTTCGCTGCTCGGCTTCGGCGGTATACTTGCCGACGATATGGGGCTCGGAAAAACGCTTCAGGTGCTTGCGTTTATAGACGGCGAAAAACCAAAAAAGCCCGTTTTGATCATTGCTCCGAGCGCGCTGACATATAACTGGCAGAGCGAATGCGAGCGGTTCACGCCGGGGCTTAAGACGCTCATACCAGACGGCACGCGCGACGAACGCGCAAAAAAGCTTGCGGAGGCTGACGGCTTCGATATAATAATAACGTCCTATCCGATACTGCGGCGCGATCTTGCGCAGTATATGCGGTTTGAATTTTCATACTGCTTTATCGACGAGGCGCAGTATATAAAAAACCCGAAAACGATGAACGCGCGGAGCGTCAAAAAAATAAACGCGCAGCGCCGGTTTGCGCTGACGGGAACGCCGATAGAAAATTCGCTTTCGGAGCTTTGGTCGATATTTGATTTTATAATGAGCGGCTATCTCTATGACCTGCGCACCTTCAAAAGCGTTTACGAAACGCCGGTAACGCGCGAAGGCGACCGCACGGCGGCGGACGATCTGCGGGCGAAAATAAAGCCGTTTATCCTACGGCGCATGAAAACGGAGGTGCTTTCGGAGCTTCCGGAAAAATTCGAATATACAATGTATGCCGAAATGACGCAGGAGCAGAAAAAGATGTATTCCTCATATCTTGCGCTTGCAAAAAGCCGCACGCTTGCGCTCCTGGGCGAGGGCAAAAAGATGCAGATATTAACGCTGCTCATGCGGCTGCGCCAGATATGCTGCCATCCGGCGCTCTTTGACGAGGGCTACACGCACGAAAGCGGAAAGCTCATGCTGCTTTCGGAGCTTGCGGAAAGCGGCGTACTCTCGGGACACAGGCTGCTTATATTTTCGCAGTATACATCGATGCTCGAGCTCATACGCGGCGAGCTTGCAAAAAAGAAGCTGCGGTGCTTTTATCTGGACGGCAAAACGCCGTCGTATGAGCGCCTTGAAATGGCAGACCGCTTCAACGGCGGCGAACGCGATATTTTTCTCGTGTCGCTGCGCGCCGGCGGCACGGGGCTTAACCTCACGGGCGCCGACATGGTGATTCATTACGACCCGTGGTGGAACCCCGCCGCGACCGACCAGGCGTCCGACCGCGCATACAGGATAGGCCAAACGCGCAGCGTTCAGGTAATACGCCTTGCGGCAAAGGGAACAATAGAGGAACGTATACTTAAGCTTCAGGAATCGAAGCGCGCGCTTGCGGGCGATATGATAGCCGCAAACAGCGAAACGTTCGCCTCTCTGACAAACGAAGAAATACTGAGCCTGTTCGAACAGGATTAAATAAACGGCGGCAACGCTTAAAAAGGAAGTGTATACATGAAATACAGAGCAATATTTGACGATGAAGACGATTTGGAGCTTACGCCCGAAAAAAGCATGAGCACGGCGGCAAAAACAATAACCGCCCTCGGCGTTTCGGCGCTTGTGCTCTGCCTGCTTGCGGCGCTTTACGTAAGCCTCTGCCGCGAAATATTCTACTGGAGCAGCGCCGACTACTGGAGCATGGCGCGGCGCATTGCCGCGGGCGAGCTTGACGGCAGGCTGTGGAGCACCGTTTACGATTCGGTGCTTAACAGCGAATTCAATTATATACCGTCGCTCATATCGTCTGTGTTTATACGGCTGTTCGGAGAAACGCGGCTCGTTTTTATACTTAGCCTTGTTATATGCTATCTTTTCCCGTCGTATATACTCGTATATTTCACGGCGAAAAAGATAGGCAAAGCGCCGCTTGTAACAACGCTTATATCGATATTCACGATGCCCGTGACGATATACCTCACCTTCAGCGGCTTTACGGAAATAGGCGGCTTTCTTATATGCACCGCCTGCTTCTTCCTCTATTTCACAAAGGACGGCAGAGAGCCCGGCCTTGTGCGCATGATAATAATAGGGCTGCTGCTTGCCGCGCTTATGCTGTGGAACAACTGGTATCTGTTTTTCAGCGTGTCGTTCATAACTGCGATGATTGCGGAATCGATAATCTTCCGCAGAAAATGGTATATGCGCCTTGTTCCGCTTGCCGTTATGATAGCGGCCGTATCGGTATTTTTTGAGGGCTTCATGTTCCAAAGGCTTCTTGCCTCCTACGGCGGCGGCGAAATAAGCTTCCGTGTTTTTGACAATTTGAAGCTTGTAACGCGCTATCTCGGGCTTATATTCCTTGCCGGGCTTGCGGCGTCGTCCGTATTTATCGGCATAAAATACAAGGAACGGCGGCAGGTTTTCGTTTGGCTTCAGCTTGCCGTATGCTACGCGGCCTTTACGGCAACGCGCACTCACGGACAGGGGCATTTGCTTATGTACGTCCCCGGCCTTACGGTGCTTTTGATACTTACGGTAAAATATATACACCGCGAACAGACGCTCATTGCGCTCTGCGTGCTCGCGCTTATACATTCCGTGAATATATTCATACCGCGCGAACAGCCGAAAAGCGTTTCGGAAATACGCACGCTTGCGCCGTTCCCGAATTTTTCGATGCTGCCCGTAACGCGCGACAGCGCATACGATATATTAAGCCTTAAAACGACGCTCGATTCCGTCGTTCCCGAAGGGCAGTATCTCGGAGTGCTTTCATATTCCGATATCTTAAACAGCGAAATGCTGAAAAACGCCGAGCCGTCGCTCGGAGTGGAGCAGCAGCGCGTGGGCTATATAGCGAATACAATACCGTATTTTGACGTTGACAGCGGGAATATAGAGCCGCTTTGCAACGCAAATTATATGCTTGTGGCATATCCCGCGCAGCTTGTGCGCGATGATCAGAACGTCCTCTCCGCGGCAGTTGACAGCTTTGAATACTGGACGGATATTGCTTCCGCATATGAGGAGATGTACGAATACGAAACCGTTATAGACGACGTCACGGTAAAGCTTTACCGCCGCGTCAGGAACGTTACGGAATTTGAAAAGGCGGCGTTTGTGAATAAGCTCCGCGCAATGATAAACAGATAACACGCCCCTCCGGGGGTTTAAAAGGGGACGAACAACCGTCCGTTCGCGGCTTACGCCGCTCACTGAA
>DVLU01000029.1 GCA_018715365.1 Candidatus Ornithomonoglobus intestinigallinarum
TGCAGCGTAACATCCTTTCCGAGGAAGGGGTGATATGTGCCGTGCTGTCACCGCCGCCCCGGGGATTCCAAAAGGAGCAGACAGTGACGGGCGCATAAACAACACCCGGGGGTTCCAAAGGGGGCAGAGCCCCCTTTGAAAACAAACACAATTCATGTGCCTGATGTAAATATCATAATAAGGCTTATATTTATCAAAAACAACACCGCCGTCATTATAACTATCCCGAACACCGACGTTACCGCCTCGCTTACCTCCCAAAGCATTTTGCTTATCCGCGGATCGGTGACAGGCTCCGCAACAGCCGCCGCAAGCCGCAGAACAAGCTGTATTATACCTATTTTTATCACCGGCAGAACGCACGCCGATATGAGCACAATAAGCCCCGCCGTGCCTACCGAGCTTTTCATGAGCCGCGTGCCGCTTATGACCGTTTCGAGCGTGTCCGATAAAAAGCTCCCAACAACGGGCACAAGGCTGCCCACCGCAAATTTTACCGCCTTGGCGCTCATTGCGTCAAGCGCCGGTGCACTGAAGCCGTATATTGCGCTTATACCCGTAAAAAGCGTTATCACGGCCGCCATAAGCCACTTTGTTACCGAACGCACAACGCGGCAGAAATTCGAAATCTGCACCTTGTCGCTTATGTTCCCCGCAACGCCCAAAACAGCCCCGAACGTTGTGAGCGGTATAAGCGCGTTTTCTATAAGCACCGATATTATGTAAACCGCCCCGGACATGACGGGGCGAAACGCCGCCGCGCTTGCCGGTGCGCCGCAGGCGGCAAGCATAAGCATAAACGCGGGCGAAAATTTTGTTATAAAATCCGTCATGGTTTCTATAACGCCCGCACCGTAATCGAGAGCCGTCATAAAGCATTGAAGGCTGAGCCCGCTCATAATCGTAAAGCAGGCAAAGAATGCAGCCTCGGAGCTTGTTTTTTCACCGAACGACGATGACAAAACGTTTACAACGGCGCTTGTTACCGACAAAAGCAGCAGTGTTAAAACAAGCTTTCCGCTCTCACGCGCCTCGGCGGTAAAGATGCCGATAAATTTATTTGCGGCCGACGCCGGAGACAGCTCAAGGCTGCCGTCCATAAGCGTGTCCACGGTTTCGTTAAAAAGGCTCTCGCCCTCAAGGTACGGCGATATTTCCGTATCGGCGGGAGCATCGGCATATACAGCGGCAGCCGTAAACAGCAGCAAAATAACAGCGGCGGCAATTTTAAGCGCCGTTTTCATATTCTGTTCACCGCCTCTATGCAGACGTTTAAAAACGACGTTATGACGGGAATCGTAAGATACAGAATAAATATCTTCCCCGCAAGCTCCACCTTGGACGCAACCGCCCCCTCGCCGCAGTCGCGGAGCAGCTCGCCGCCGAACTGCGTTATATACGCCGCGCCGACAACCTTTAGAACAATCGTAAAATATTTTATGTCCACGCCGCTTTTTTCCGTTATGTAGCGTATGCTTTCCGTTACGCTAACAATACGCTCTGCGGAATATCCGAGCACCGCGGCGGCTGCCGCAAGCCCGACAAGCACGGCATATTCGCGCCTGTATTCTTTTAAAAAAAGCGACAGCATGCCGCCCGTCATACCGATAAGCACAATTTTTAAAATATCCATTTTGCTTTATTTATCTTAATTTACCGTCACAAATTAAATATGCTTTTTATCGTGCCGAAAAGGTCGCCTATTTCGCTGGCTACTATAACAAGCGCGGCAACAAGTCCGGCTATGGTTATAAGCAGCGCCATTTCATCGCGCCCCGCACGGCTTAGAAGCTGGTTCAACACGGCAACGACAATACCGAGCCCCGCTATCTGAAATATAAGGTCAACGTTCATAAAAAATCTCCATTCCGCCGCTCCGCGCCGGCACAAACAACATATAAACGCTCTCTTATCCGCGGAGCAAGGAATGATAAGAGATTTTTTGCCCATGTGCGTTTCCGACCGCCGCTCCGCGGCTTAAATCAGCATAAGCACTATAAATATGCCCGTCAGCACGCCGCCGCCCGTATACAGCCGGCAAAAACGTTCCGCGTCGTTCCGTGCGGCGTTTATATGAATATCGAGCATGTTTTTTACCGCGTCTATATTTTTTACCTGGTTTTCGGTATCGGTCATGCCGAGCCTTGAGCCGAGCATCGCAAGTGCGTCAACGTCGCCCTCCGTAAGGCAAAGGCGCATTGCGCACTTTTTTACGGCGCCGTTCCATGCCGTCTTTACCGTGCCGCCGTCCATGCGGCATGCCGCTTCTTTAAAAAGCGGCTCGCCCGTATTTAAAAGAGCCGACTTAAGCTCCGTGCCCTTAAACGCTATCTCCGTTTCAAGCAGCGAAAGCGCGTTTTGAATACGCTCGAGCGAACGGCATCGTTTTTTTAAATTCATGCTGCGCCTGAGCCCCAGATATACGCACGACACGGCTATCATAATTCCTCCGGCTATCTTAAGCATCGTCATTATCCGCCTCCGTTATGCTCTCCACAGTCCCCGCGCCGCAGCGGCGCGAGAGCGTGCAGAAAAGCTCGAAAGAGTCAAGCAGCTCCGTCAGCCCGCCGCGCCGTTTTATTTGGTTTAAATCGGCGCCGTGTATGCTCGTTATTATTTTCACGCCGCTGTTTATAACGATGCGCACGGCCTCTGCGTCCTCTTCTCTGCCTATTTCGTCTGTTATTATAACGTCCGGCGCCATTGCCCGCAGAAGCATGACCATACCCTCGCTCTTTTTTACGCCGTCAAGAATATCGGTAAAATTTCCGAGGTCAAACGGCGACACCCCGCCGCTGACGGCAGCTATTTCGCTTCGCTCGTCGGCTATTCCGACACGGATGCCCTTATGCGAAAGGATACGCGCAAGATCGCGGAGCATTGTTGTTTTGCCGGCGCCGGGAGGAGCAATTATAAGCGTGCTTTTAACGGCGCTGCCCGTCAAAACACGCTCCGCAAGCTTGTCCGCCGCGCCTACCGTTTCGCTGCTCAGCCGGTAATTGAGCGACGACACGTCCTTTATAAAATCAACGCGCCCGTCCTTTATAACGCCCGTCCCGCATATGCCTATCCTGTGCCCGCCTTCTATTGTTATAAAGCCCTCGGCAATGCTGTTTTTGCGCGCGTAAAGAGATGAGCGCGACGCAAGCTCCAGAGCTTCGTCTATATGCGCGCGCGTTATTCTCACCGCGCCCTTCGGGCTGCTTGTGAGCACGCCCGCATTGTTCACAAAATACACGCCGTCGTTAAAATAAACGGAAAACGGCTTCCCGAGACGCATATGCAGCTCATACGCCTCGGTAAGATCGGCGCGGTACATATATTTTCTCAGCCCCTGCGGCATGTATGCCATAATGCCCTTGTCCGAGGCGGCGCTGTTTATTACGTACATATTTTGTCCTCCTCTTTTTGCTGTTCTTATATATGTATATTTGTACGGGCACGCAATTATGACGGGAAGTTGATTTTTGTTCTATGCTTCGCGTGATTATTTAATATGATGAATTATGTCAAAATAAAATTATTTCTTTACAAACTTTTTTACAAAAATATATGTACAAATTTATGAAAGTATGTTATACTTATCATATACGGAAAAATGTATGATGACTGCATAAATACATATTTTGCCGTATCGATTATGCTCTTTGTTATGTTTTATTCATTATTAAAAGGAGGGATTTGATTTGGCTGTAAAATATTATCCTCTTGCCGCCGCACAGGCGACGCAGCACGATCTCGCAAAGGAGTTCGGAACATCTCAGGTAATAAATATCTGCGTATGCTCAACGCTTCAACAGGAGATAGATTTTGAGCTTTTGAGAAAGTGCGTAAAAGAGGAGTACAAGCGCTACGAATGTCTGCGCATACGTTTCACAAAGCCCGACAAAAACGGCGACGTTATGCAGTACATCGCGCCGCGCGACGACCGCGAAATAGACTTTTTTGATTTAAGCGACAAAAGCCGCGAGGAAATCGAAATGACGCTCAACGCATGGTCGTTCAAGCCGTTCTCGGAGCCGAACGCGCCGATGTGCGAAATAAAAATGGTGAAAATGCCCGACGGGTATCAGGGGCTGTATGTTTCGATAGACCACAGGCTCGCCGATTCAAGCGCAATGATAGTTATGATAAACGATATAATGGAGCTTTACTGCCATTATCACTTCGGGTCGCCGTATCCGGCGCCGCTGCCGTCGTACGTTGACGCGCTTGAAAAGGACCTTGCTCGGCAGCAATCGGAAAAGCTTGTCAAGCGTGACAGTGATTTCTGGGACGAGGTCCTCGAGATGGGCGAACCGCTTTATTCGGACGTTACCGGCACATGGAAGCTTGAGGAATGCCGCAAAAAGCACAATAATCCCAAGCTGCGCGCCGCCGACAGGGAAATAAAGGACACGCGCGTCGGCTTTGCCGTATTTCATCTTGAGCCGGAGCCTTCGATGCAGCTTTTGAACTACTGCCTTAACAACAACGTTTCAATGACGAACCTTTTGCTTATGGGGCTGAGGACATATCTTTCAAAGGCAAACGACGGTCAGACCGACATAAGCATACGCAACTTTGTTTCGCGCCGTTCCACAAAGCTCGAAAGCTTCAGCGGCGGCAGCCGCACGCAGTGGTTCCCGTGCCGGACGATAATAGAACCCGACACGGAATTTCTTGACGGCATATATATAATACAGGACCTGCAAAACAAGGTGTACCGTCATTCAAATTACGACCAGGCGGCGCTTGCGGAAAAATTCGCGAAAAAATTCAATCAGCCGCCGCACTCAACGTATGAGGGAATACTGCTGACGTATCAGCCGCTGCCCGTTCGTCTGCAAAACCCGAATCTTAAGGGAATACCGAACAGGTCGATGTGGCTCAGCAACGGTACGGCCGTTCAGAAATTATACCTTACCGTTATGCACTCGCCCGATGCGGGGCTTGAATTTTTCTTCAAGTACCAGCAGGCGGAGCTTTCGCGCGACGACGTTGAGAAGGTTTATTATTACCTCATGAAAATAATATTCATGGGTGTTGAGCATCCGGAGCTTACAGTCGGCGAAATAATAAAAATGGTATAAGCAATGCGGACAGGCCATGTTTTTAAAATTCAAAAATTTCAAGGAGGAAAATAAAAATGTTTGATGACCTTAAGGAAAAACTGAGCGAATATGTTGACACGCCCGTTGATGAAATAACGGAGGATACCCGCTTTATAGAAGACCTCGGAATGAATTCGTTTCAGTTTATGTCGCTTCTCGGATATCTTGAGGAGGAATACGATATAGTCGTTGACGAATCGGAGGTACGCGGCCTTTCGACTGTCGGAGACGCCGTAAAATATATCGAGGATCTGACAAAGGAATAATTTCTGGGAGCAATAAATTTTAACGGAGGGAACGCATATGGCGCTTAACACAATAAAGGATATTATAAATCAATGCACAACAGCCTTTGCCGATATGACCGCTTTTAAATATATAGAAGGCAGGGAAATAATCGAAAAGACGTATTCACAGCTTCGTTCCGACAGCGAATCGGTAAGCCGTGCGCTTGAAAAGCTCGGCCTTGCCGGCAAGCACATCGCCGTTATAGGCATGAGCAGCTACGACTGGATAATAAGCTATCTCGGTATCGTAAACAGCGCAAGCGTTGCGGTGCCGCTCGACGCATCGCTGCCGCCGGCGGAGCTTCATGAGCTGATCGACCGCGCTCACGCCTCGGCCGTTATATTTGACAAAACGCAAAAGGCCATGATTGCGGACGTGCTCGAAAAATGCCCCGGCCTTAAAATACTTATCGCCATGCAGGATTCGGCTTCTGTTGACGGAGCTTACTCGCTGCCGCAGCTCATCGAGGAAAACCGCGGCGAATACAGCACGGAAATAGATCCCGATAAAATGTGCACGCTTATGTACACCTCGGGCACAACGGGCAAAAGCAAGGGCGTTATGCTGTCGCACAGAAACCTTGCAGCAAACGTTGAAAACTGCGTTGTGCTTATAGAGCCCGGCACCGTTTCAATGTCGGTTCTGCCGATTCATCACTCGTACTGCTTAACGTCCGGCGTATTAAAGAGCATTTCGCTCGGCGGCTGCATATGTATAAACGACTCAATGCTGCACTTTGCGAGAAACTTTAAAAAATTCCGGCCGGAGGTTACGCTGCTTGTTCCTCTTATTATCGAAACGGTTTATCAGCAGATACGCGACGCCGACCCGAGCATTCCGAAAAAGCTTGCCGCACAGGCGGCGTTCGGCGGCAATCTGAAGATAATATTCAGCGGCGGCGCATATCTCAATCCCGACCTTGTGGACTTCTTTAACGAATGCGGGATAAGCATACTCCAGGGCTACGGCATGACGGAATGTTCGCCTGTCATAAGCACGAACAATCAGCTTGCATCGCGCCCCGGCTCCGTGGGCAAGCCGCTTGCAAACTGCGAGGTTAAGTTTGACGACGAGGAAATCTGCATAAAGGGCTCAAGCGTTATGATGGGCTATTACGAAATGCCGGAGGAAACGGCGCAGACGATAGACAGTGACGGCTGGCTCCACACGGGCGATCTCGGCCGCATGGACGAGGACGGCTTCCTGTATATCACAGGCAGAAAGAAAAACCTTATTATCCTTTCAAACGGGGAAAACATTTCGCCGGAGGAGCTTGAAAACGCTATAGGCAAGGCTGACCTTGTGAAGGAAATTCTCGTAAGGGAAAGCGGCTCGAACATCGAAGCCGAAATATACCCCGACGCCGAATATGCCGAAAAGCATAACATCACCGATATACGCGCCGCGCTGCAGTCGGTAATCGATGATTTCAACAAGGACATGCCGCTTTACAAGCGCATTACAGCTCTTAAGCTGCGCGATACGGAATTTGATAAAAACACAACGAAAAAGATAAAGAGATTTTAATTCTGAAAATATTTTAATTTTGTGCGGGGGCATCGCCCCCGCACTCCGCCTTACGGCGGGTTCTTTTTTATTTAAAAATAGTTTGATTCGGAAACGGGCAGCTGCGGATACATTGTCCAGCTGTGGTCACGCGCAAGCTGCGCATCGCTTACCAGAAAATAATCGTGGCTCAAAACAGGCACGGAGCTGACGGGATCATCCCATGTGACGTCAACGTTGTACCATGCGCCGTCAAGATAAACCTTATTCCATAAATGGCTTTCCGCGCCGCCGCTTGAAAATGCCGTGCCGCCGACCTGTATGCACGGGATATTGCTGAGATAGCACATCAGATCAAACGCCTCGGCGTAGCCGTCGCATACGGCAAGGCCGTCAAGCAGCGCGCCGACGGCGCTGTGGCCGCGGCTTCCCGTGTTTCTGTATGTGATTGTGTTCACAAGATAATCATGGATCGCTTTTACTTTATCGTACGGCGTCATGCTGTCGTAAATAAGGCCCGAATGTATTTTTATCGCCTCGTTCAGCATACGTCGCGTGTCATCGTCAAGCGAGGGCAGCTTGCCCTCAAGATATGCCATCGCCGAAACGGCGCTGTCGTATATTATCGTTACCGTTATTTCACCGGCGTTCGGATACCACGACGACGAAAGCTTTTGAACGTCGCAGAAGCGGTTTATTTCACTGTTCAGCTGCTCCGCATAAAAGCTTTCCTGCCCTTCGGGAACGTATATAATGATCTGTGACGCCCTTCCGTTCACAACATCTCCGAACTTTTCCATGAGCTCGTCACCCGAATTTATTTCGATATACATAACGGGCTCCGTAACCGGACCGAAACCGCTTACAGGCGTTGAGCCGGCGTTTATCGCCCCGTCGTAATAAAGCGTTTCAAAAAGCGTCATATCGGTGCCGTTTACAGTGCAGTCAAGCGCGCTTGCGCAGATTATGGCGGCGTCGGCGCGGTAGCAGTCGCCGCGCGCATAAATAAGGCCGACGCTGTCGGCAAGTCCGTATGGATTTTGCCAGTCAACCTCAATGTAGCCGAGCGCACGCAGCGCAAACGTAAGCAGCTGCTCAAGCGTCACGTAATCGTCCGTGCCGAACTCCGTATCGGAAACGCCGAAGGCTATGCCGTTTCCGTATGCGTAATCTATATACATATCGGCCCAGCCCGTATCGGTAAACGGATTGCCGTAATACCTCGAGAGCGCATCGCTCTCGGCGCCGAGCATACGCACGAGCATCGTTACGGCTTCGCCGCGCGTAAGACGGCTTGTAAGCGCAAAATCGGGGCTTCCGTCGCCGTTCTGACCGACTCCGCGGAAAAGCCCGAGCTCATAAAGACGGTTCGCCGAGCTTTCCGCATACGCAAGAAAATCGCCCGGCACCTCCCTTGCCTGCGCCGTTATCGAAAAGCATAATATAATTGATCCTATAAAAGCAAAAATTTTTTTAAGCATTAAATCAAACTCCGCAATAAAAACATGATAAGCTTATTTTACCCTATCGCGCACCGTTTGTCAAGCACAAAAAAGGAGCCGCCGGCGTTTCGGCTAAAATTGCCGAAACGCGGACAGCTCCCCTTAGCACAGCGGAACATTATACTTCTTCTATTATGGGAAGTATCATCGGATTTCTCTTTGTCTGGTCGTAGATATACCTCGCAACGGAGGATTTCAGGCTGTTCTTTACCGTTGACCACTCAACATGGCGTTTGCCGCTGTTGAGGCTCGCAAGCACCGCCTCGGCAGCCGTTTCCTTTACGCCCTCCATAAGGAATTCCGCTTCGCGCACATACACAAAGCCGCGCGATATAACGTCGGGGCGCGACGTCATTTTGTGAGTTGCCGACGAAATCGTTATAACAACTATTATAAGCCCGTCCTCGGCCAGATGCTTCCTGTCGCGGAGCACTATATTCCCCACATCGCCCACGCCGAGACCATCGACAAGTATCTTTCCGGCCTGCACCTCTCCGGCAGGTTTTGCGCTCTTTTCCGTCATCTCGAGCACCGAGCCGTTGCTTAAAATAAAGCATCTCTCCGGCGGGATGCCGACCTTGTTTGCAAGAGCGCTGTGCAGCACAAGATGACGGTGCTCGCCGTGCACCGGTATAAAATATTTCGGCTTCACAAGCCCGAGAATGAGCTTCAGCTCCTCCTGGCAGGCGTGGCCCGAAACGTGCACCTCGGCAAGCGATTTGTAAATAACCTCTGCGCCTATCTTAAACAGCTCGTTTATTACGTTTGATACAGACTTTTCGTTGCCGGGTATGGGCGTTGCGCTCAGTATAATAAGATCGTTGCTTGTGATTTCCACTTTCCTGTGGTCGCTGTATGCCATTCGTGTGAGCGCGCTCATCGGTTCGCCCTGTGAGCCCGTTGTTATTATAACTATCTGATTCGGTCTGTATTTTTTAATGTTGTCAATATTTATCAATACGCCTTCGGGAACTTTCATATAGCCCAGTAATATCGATATTTCAACAATATTCTCCATGCTGCGTCCCGAAACGGCAACCTTCCTGCCGTTTTTGGCTGCGGCGTCGATTATCTGCTGCACCCTGTGGACATTCGACGCAAAAGTTGCAACAATAATGCGCTTCGTACAATTTTTGAATATCTGCTCAAACTGCTGCCCCACGGTGCGCTCGCTCATCGCAAAGCCGGGGCGTTCCACGTTTGTGCTGTCCGACATAAGCGCAAGCACGCCCTCGCGCCCGAGTTCGCCGAAGCGTGTGAGATCTATCATATCGCCTACTATCGGCGTCGTGTCAATCTTAAAGTCGCCGGTGTGGACTATCGTTCCCACGGGCGTTTTTATCGCAAGCGCGGCGCTGTCGGCAACCGAATGGTTTGTGCGTATAAATTCAACCTTGAAATTTTCGCCCGCCTGTATCGTCTGACCGTAGCGTGTTCTTATGAGCTTTACCTCCGAAAGCAGATTATGCTCCTTAAGCTTGTGCTCAACAAGGCCGAGCGTAAGGCGCGTTCCGTATACGGGAACGTTTATCGCTTTCAAAAAATACGGCAGGCCGCCTATATGGTCCTCGTGACCGTGCGTAAGGAATATACCGCGTATCTTCTGCCAGTTGCGTTCAAGATACGAAACATCGTTTATGACCATATCGACGCCGGGCATATCGTCATCCGGAAACGCCATGCCGCAGTCCACCATGATTATTTCGTTCCCGAATTCAAAAACGGTAAGGTTTTTCCCTATTTCGTCAAGACCTCCGAGTGGTATTATTCTTAATTTTCTTTGCTTTGCCAAATATTATCTATCTCCTTTCTGCTTTACCGAATACAGCGGGATAAAACGGCCGTGTCCCGCTTGTGAATACATTCAAAAAGGGCGGATATACATTCGCCCTTTCGGAGCGCGCACTGCGCCTCCCACGATCTCATATACCTGTATTTATTATATCACAGTCCGCGTGATTTAGTCAATACTTTTAAGGCTTTTGTAACAAAAAAACGCCGTGGGCCTAAAAGAGGGCGGCAGCCGCGGCCGCAAGCCCTCTTTTTCCCCTGCGCGTTTTACTATGCTGTGCGTTTTTTAACGCAGCGCTTCAAAAAAGAAATTATATTCTGTAGAGCAGATCCGTATATGTCGGGAAAGGCCAATACTCCTTCGCAACCATTGTTTCAAGCGTATCTGCAACTTTTCTCAGCCTATCCATTGCGGGAAGCGCATAATCCTTGTAATAGCCTGCCGTTTCTATAACGGAGCAGTTTTCCGGCACCTTTGCGGCTATTGCGTCAAGCGCGTCTATTCTTTCTATAAGCGCTTCGGTAAGCGACGAAAGTCTCTTCGCCTTTTCCTTTTCGTTCGGGACGCTTATGCCGATGGATTGCTTTTTTGCAACATCGTCCACAACAAAGCTTGTGTATTCAAGGCATGCGGGAAGTATTTCCTGCTTTGCCATCTCAAGCATCGTGAGCATTTCTATATGGACCGCCTTTGAGTAATCCTCAATCATTATGTCGGTTCTCGTTTCCGTTTCAACGCGCGTGAAAACGTTGTGCTTCTCAAACAGGCTTAAGGATTTTTCCGACACAAAATACGGGAGCGCGTCAACCGCCGTCCTGAGGTTCGGCAGGCCGCGTCTTTCAGCCTCCTCGATCCATTCGTCGCTGTAGCCGTTGCCGTTGAAAATTATCCTCTGATGCTTCTTCAGCGTGTCTATAACTATTTCCATGGCCTTTGACGTAACGTCCTTCGCGCCCTCAAGCTTATCGGCAAACTGCGAAAGCGCTTCCGCGACTATTGTGTTTATAACTATATTTATACCGGCAACAGACTGCGACGAGCCCGGCATTCTGAACTCAAATCTGTTTCCCGTAAACGCAAACGGCGACGTTCTGTTTCTGTCCGTTGTATCCTTCTGGATTACGGGCATTGCTTCAACGCCCGTTTCAAGATATGCAGCCGCCTTTGCCGCGCTCGATTCCGCACCGCTTACAAGATGCTCGACAACCTCCTCAAGCTGCTCGCCGAGATATATCGAAACTATTGCGGGCGGCGCTTCGTTTGCCCCGAGACGGTGGTCGTTTCCGGCCGTCGCAACGGCAAGGCGAAGTATTTCCGCATAGTCGTCAACAGCCTTTATAACGGCCGCAAGGAACAGCAGAAACTGCGTGTTCGCTTCCGGGTCCTTGCCCGGCTTTAAGAGGTTTTCGCCGTCCGAGGTGCCTATTGACCAGTTGTTGTGCTTGCCGGAGCCGTTTATGCCCTCATAGGGCTTTTCATGCAGCAGGCATACAAGCCCGTGGCGCTCAGCCACTTTTTTAAGCACCTCCATTGTCAGCTGGTTGTGGTCTGTGGCAATGTTTGTTGTTGAGAATACCGGGGCAACCTCATGCTGCGCCGGGGCAACCTCGTTATGCTTTGTTTTGTTGTAAACACCGAGCCTCCAAAGCTCCTCGTCAACGTCCTTCATAAACGATGAAACGCGTTCTTTTATCTGTCCGAAATAATGGTCCTCAAGCTCCTGACCCTTTGCCGGCATCGCGCCGAACAGCGTCCTGCCTGTGAGCATAAGGTCTTTGCGCTGTTTCCAGAGCTCCTTATCGACAAGGAAATACTCCTGCTCGGGGCCGACGTATGAAACAACCCTTGCCGGCGCTTTGCCGAAGCAGTAAAGTATTCTTTTTGCCTCCTTTGATATTGCGTCCATCGAACGCAGCAGTGGCGTCTTTTTATCAAGCACCTCGCCCGTATATGAGAGAAATGTGGTAGGTATGCAAAGCGAATTGTCTTTTATAAACGCATATGACGTAGGATCCCATGCCGTGTAGCCGCGCGCCTCAAACGTCGCTCTCAAGCCGCCCGACGGGAACGACGATGCGTCCGGCTCGCCTATAACAAGCTCCTTGCCCGAAAATTCGTTTATGACCGTGCCGTCCTCCGTCGGCTGTATAAACGCGTCGTGCTTTTCGGCGGTAACGCCCGTCATCGGCTGGAACCAGTGCGTATAATGCGTGCAGCCGTTTTCAATTGCCCAGTCCTTCATCGCATTTGCGACAACGTCCGCCGCTTTTGAATCGAGCTGCGTGCCCTCCTGCATTGTGCGGAGCAGCGACTCATACGTTGCCTTCGGCAGTCTTGCCTGCATCGTCGGCAGGTTAAATACCTTGCTTCCGAAGATTTCTGCTACATTGCTCATTGTAATACCTCCTGTTTTTAAGCCCGAATCAAAGACGCTTTTATCAAAAAAGGGTGTTTCATATTTTAAATATAAAACACCCTTGTCTTATCATTCGGCTTATTTTTCTCTGCCTTATTATTATATATTCATTATACCATGATACTGAAAAATGTCAATATACAAAATGCAGTATAATTTTTTATTTTGCATAAAATAATTGTTTATTGTGACGCGCAGCCGCCTTGCATTACGGGTCAAGATGGTGAATATCCCTCGGGAACAAGCTTGCCATGCGGATATTTGAAAGGTTCAGCAGCTTCATAACAAGCCGTTCAAGACCTATTCCGAGCCCGCCGTGCGGCGGCATCCCGTATTTGTGAATATCGAGATACGCCCCAAGCTCCGCGGGATCGATGCGGAACCTGCGCAGCTTTTCAAGCTGCTCGTTACAGTCATGTATCCTCTGCCCGCCCGTTGTTATTTCAAGACCGCGGAAGAGCAGGTCAAAGCTTTCGGCAAGCTTCGGATCCTCCGGGCTGTCCATAACGTAAAACGGCCTCTTAAGCCCCGGGAACTTTGTTACAAATATAAAATCGCTGTCAAACTCGCTTTTTGCGTATTCGCAAAGACGTACCTCATCCGCGGGGTCAAGGTCGAATTGGCTGCGTTCCTTGCCGAGGATCTCAAGCGCCTCAAAGAACGTCACCGCGGGGATTTCCGTTATTTTCGGAAGCTCCGCGCCGAGCATTTCAAGCTCATGACCGTAATTTTCCTCAAGATGCGCAATTATATGCTTTAAAAGCGCCGTTTCAGTTTCCATAACGTCCGTCATGTCTTTTATAAACGCCATTTCAAAATCAAGGCCGATATATTCGTTCAGATGGCGCGGCGAATTATGCTTTTCCGCACGGTATACCGGCGCAATTTCAAACACGCGGTCAAAAAACGCAACGCACGTCTGCTTGTAAAACTGCGGGCTCTGCGCAAGGTAAGCGTCCTTGCCGAAATATTTCAGCTTAAAAATATTTGCGCCGCCCTCCGCGCCCGCCGCAACGATTTTCGGCGTATGTATCTCGGTGAAATTCTGGCCGAGCAGAAAATCCCTGAAGCCCGTAACAACGCCCTCCGAAATTTTAAATACGGCGCGCTCCATTGGATGCCTGAGCGCAACGGAACGAAAGCTCATGTTTGCTTCGAGAGAGCAGCCGAGTTTTTTTGCGGACACCTTGAGCGGATATTCCGCCGCCGGCACCGAAAGGATTTCCATATCCGACAGGACCGTTTCAAAGCCATACGACGCACGGTTCTCCCGCACGGGCACGCCGCTCACTTTAACGTACGCGCCCTCCTTCAAGCCGGAGATATTGCCCGCGCATTTACCGTCTTCGTAAACCGACTGGAAAACATATCTGCCCGTGCGGAGCAATATAAACGAAAACCCGCTCATTTCGCGTATTTTATGAACACAGGCACAGAAAGTTATTTCTTTCCCCTCCGAGCGTCTTAAATCGTCCGGCGTGATTTCCTTTATCAGCTCCCGTTTGCCTATCTGCTGCATATATGCTCATTCCTTTCCCAGTTTTTCTTTCAGTATCCTTTGTATAATCTGCGGGTTTGCGCCCTTGCCGAGCTTGCGCATAACCTGTCCCATAAGGAAGCCGAAAATTTTATCGCTGCCGTTTTTAAATTCCCCGGCCGCCGCGGCGTTTTCTTCAATGACCTCCTCCACGGCCTTTTCCGCCGCGTTTTCATCAAAGCTCATCACAAAGCCGCGTTCCTCGGCAATTTGCTCCGGCGAACCGCCGTGCTCAAACATGATTTTCAGCACTTCTTTTGCGGCGTTGTTGGATACCTTCTTTTCCGCCGTCATTTTAACAAGCTCCGCAAGCTTGCGCGGCGAAAACGCCAGATCGCCCGCCGTTTTGCCGCTGTCGTTCAAAAGCCTGTTTAATTCGACGAGCATAATGCTTGACGTAAGCTTATAATCGGGATATATTTCAACTGCGCCGTCGTAAAAATCCGAAAATTCCTTGTCGGAAATTATAAGCTGCGCGTCGTCCTCCGAAAGCTTGTATTCGTTTATATAGCGCGCTTTTCTTATGTGCGGCGGCACGGGCATGGAGCTTTTTATTTCCTCAAGCTCATCGTCCGTTATAAATACGGGCGGAATATCAGGCTCCGGGAAATACCTGTAGTCGTGCGCTTCTTCCTTTGAGCGCAGCGCCTTTGTGTCGCCGTGGTTATCGTTAAAGCGGCGCGTTTCCTGAACGACCTTGCCGCCGCCGTCAAGTATTTCCGACTGACGCTTTATTTCGTACTCTATCGCCCTCGTTATCGACTTTAGCGAATTCAGGTTTTTTATTTCCGCCCGCGTACCGAAAACGCCGCTTCCCTCGGGCATTATCGAAATATTGACGTCAACCCTCAAAGAGCCCTGCTCCATCCTCGCATCGCATACGCCGGCATATTTCAGGCGCAGCGCTATCATGCTCACAAAGTCGCGTACCTCCTCCGCGCTTCTGAAATCGGGCTCCGTCACTATTTCTATAAGCGGCACGCCGCAGCGGTTGTAATCCGCCATTGAAACGCCCTCGTAATCATCGTGGACAAGCTTTCCGGCGTCCTCCTCTATGTGTATCCTGTTTATCCGTATGCGCCTGCCGGTGCATACGTCTATATAGCCGCCGGTGCATATCGGATGCTCAAACTGAGTTATCTGATACGCCTTTGGAAGGTCGGGATAAAAATAATTTTTCCTGTCAAACGCACTGTAATTGTTCACCGTACAGTCAACGGCAAAGCCCGCCTTTGCCGCAAGCCTTACGGCATTTTGATTAAGCAGCGGCAGCGTTCCCGGCATTCCCGAGCAGCGCGGGCAGACTCTCGTGTTTTCACCGCCGCCGAAATCATTTGCGCAGGAACAGAAAACCTTCGAATCGGTTAAAAGCTCGCAGTGTATTTCAAGTCCTATAACAGGCTGATAGCTCATTTCAAATCCGCCTCCGTTCTTGTAAAATCGCGTTCAAAGCGGTCGCATACGGCAATTATCGTCTGCTCGTCAAACGCGCGCCCCGTTATGCTCATGCCTATGGGCATATTGTTTTTGTCATAGCCGCACGTTGTTGATATTGCCGGAAGTCCCGCAATATTTGCCGTCACGGTGCAGCTATCGGCAAGATACATCTTTACCGGATCGTTTTCGCGCTCGCCTATTTTATACGCCGTTTCCGGCGCCGTCGGCGTGATGACAACGTCGCACTCATCAAAAACAGCTTTATATTCGCTTATTATTTTTGTGCGTATGCAGGTGGCTTTTTTGTAATAATCATCGTAATAGCCCGAGCAAAGCGCGTAGTTCCCAAGCATTATGCGGCGCTTCACCTCATCGCCGAAGCCCTCGCGGCGCGAATTGCTTATAAGCTCGTTAAAGTCCTCGCCGAAGCCCGAACGATGGCCGAATTTTATGCCGTCAAAGCGCGAAAGATTGCTTGCCGCTTCGGCGGACGATATAAGATAATATGACGAAACGGCATACTCAAGCGATGGGATCGAACATTCCCTGATTTCGCAGCCGAGCGACTTGTAATAATCCGCCGCGCCCATAACAGCCGCCCTCACCTCATCGTCAATGCCGCTGCCGAAAAACTCCTTCGGTATCCCGATCCTGATACCGCTTATATCGCTCCCCGTTTTTGCGGTACAGCCGCCTTTTGCTTTATCGGACGACGTTGCGTCGTTTTCGTCTTTTCCGCAGATGCAGTCCAGAACAATCCCGGCGTCCTCAGCCGAACCGGCAATAACTCCTATCTGGTCAAGCGACGACGCAAACGCTATAAGCCCCCATCTCGATACGGCGCCGTATGTCGGCTTAAGCCCGGTAACGCCGCAAAACGACGCGGGCTGCCGCACGGAGCCGCCCGTGTCGGAGCCTATCGCCGCAGCGCAGAAACCCGCGGCGGCAGCGGCCGCTGCGCCGCCCGACGAACCGCCCGGAACACGCGATATATCATACGGATTTTTCACTCCGCCGTAGTACGACGTCTGCGACGAGCCGCCCATTGCAAACTCGTCCATATTAGTTTTGCCGAGTATAACGGCGCCGGCGCCGTTCAGCTTTTTTACTGCCGTTGCGTCGTATATCGGAACAAAGTCCTCAAGCATGCGCGATGCGCACGTTGTTTTTATGTTTTTTGTGCAGATATTGTCCTTCACCGAAACCGGTATTCCCGTCAGCGGCTGCGCGCCGCCCGAAGCTATAAGCTTCTGCGCGCGTTCGGCGGCCGCCATCGCTTCGCTCTCGCAGACGGTTATATATGAGTTTATTTTTTTATCGGCTGCTTTTATTCTTTTTATATATTCGCCCGCAAGCTCGCACGCGCTTATTTCCTTTTTGTCAAGCATGGCGCGGAGCTTTGCGATGCCCGGCTTTTTACTCATTTCCTTTATCCTCCTTAAACGACCTTCGGAACAACAAAGCTGTTGTTTTTTGAAACGGCGGCGTTCTTTGTTATTTCCTCCGCGGGATAAGATTCTCCGCGCTTGTCCTCTCTCAATTTACCGCAGCCGACCGGCGGAAGCGTGTACGGCTCCGAACAGCTGTCAAATTCGCGGACCTTATCCATAAGCTTTATTATGTCCGTCATATCCGCCGTCATTTTTTCAAGCTCGCTGTCGGTGAACGCTATTTTGGAAAGCTCCGCAAGATGGCGCGTCATTTCGGCGTTAAACATATTTTTTACCTCCGTATTTCGAATTTATAAAAAGAAAAGGCGCATACACCGCAAGCTGCGGTATACAACGCCTTTGTTATATCCTGTTAATATCATACCACAAAACGAAGCTGTTTTCAAGAGCAAACGCCTTCGCATACTGAACAAAAAAGCAGCTCTCAAAAATATCTGCTTAGGCTAAAATATATAAAACGATTTATGTGCCTACTCCATATACCTCGGCTTTTGCCCCGTTTGCTTAACGTAGGTTTTGTAAAAATGCGCATAGCTGTTAAAGCCCGCGTTCATGCTCGCCTGAAGCAGCGTCTGTCCGTTACGGTGCATTTCCTGAACAAGCATTATACGCTTATAATTTATATACTGGTTTATTGTGTAGCCGGTATACTTTTTAAATATTCTGCACAGATAATGCTTATCGGTAAAAAAATGATGCGAAAGCTCGTCAAGGCTTATTTTTTCGGTAAGGCGGGAATTTATATACATTATAATATCCCTTACGCGCCCGCTTTTTGCATAACGTCCGTCGGATAAAGACCGCGAACGGTTCATGATATATAAAAGCTCGCATATCGAATTTTCGGCAACGTCAAGCGCGCCCTCCTCAAAATATTCGTAAACCCGCTTTGCGCATCCCGACGCGGCGCTGCCCGAAATATCGTGCGAAATAAGATTCCCCGTACCGAGCCGCCTGTTCACAAAAATATCAAGATATTTTTCCCTGCCGCCGCGTTCGAAAAAATCCGAATGCAGATAAATAATTATCCTTTCATATGCAGCGTGCGACCGAAACGTCATAAGATGAAGCTCCGAAGGGCGCGTGAAGCATATATCGAGCGGCTCTGTGCCGTAGGAATTGCCTTCAACGTAAAATTCGCAGTCGCCCGATATCACAAGCACAATTTCATATATGTCGTCATGGTTGTGCATTTTAAAATGAATATCCATCGGATCGTCGTCAAAATCACGTATAACCGTAAAGCGGCGGTCCGGCAAAACCTCAAACGTCTGATGCGCCATAAATCCAACTCCCTCCCGAGCTTTGCCGCCGGTAACGGCCGGCAGCTTTATTGTATCACAAAAAGGCAATATATGCAATGTTTTTTGTAATATTGGCTTAGATAAATTTAAAAAAATGTGTTAATATTGTAGCTGTAAGAATACAACGTCACAAAACAAGGGGGTAATTTCATATTATGTGCGCTGTGCTTGCTCATAACACAAAGATAATAAACAGCGGTAAGCTCTCTCCCGCCGTAAAAAACGCGGCGGCGATGCTTCAAAGAGATATACAAAAGGTATTTGACATCGGCGGCGGCAGCGGAGGTGATATAACGCTTGCAAAGCTGCCCGGCGCCGGCGATGAGGATTTTGAAATAACCGTTTCGGACTCCGTAACGGTCGCTGCGGCAGGCGAGCTCGGCTTTGTTTACGGGCTGCTTTACATAAGCGAAAAATTTCTCGGCATAAAGCCGTTTTGGTTCTGGATGGATCAGGAAATCAAAAAACGCGGATTCGCAAACGTCCCCCGCGGCGTTTACAAAAGCGAGCCTTACGATGTAAAATACCGCGGCTGGTTCATAAACGACGAAGTGCTCATGATACGCTGGCAGATAAACGGCGACAGCGACGAGCCGTGGCGCATGGCGTTTGAAGCGCTTTTAAGATGCGGCGGCAATATGGTAATACCGGGCACCGACAAGGATTCGAGAAAATACGCTCCGCTTGCAGCGGAATACGGGCTGTGGATAACACATCACCATGCGGAGCCGCTTGGCGCGGAGATGTTTGCAAGAGCATATCCCGGCAAAAAACCGAACTATGCGGACTGTCCGGAGCTTTTTCACAGGCTTTGGGAGGACGCCGCCGAACGTCAAAAGAATATGAAGGTCATATGGAGCCTGGGCTTCCGCGGCCAGGGCGACTGCCCGTTTTGGAGCAGCGATTCGAGCGGCAGGTTTGATACGCCGCAAAAGCGCGGCAGGCTTATAAGCGACATTATAAGGCTCCAGCGCAAAATGATTTCCGAGCGCGTTGAAAATCCCGTTTTCTGCACAAACCTCTACGGCGAGATAACGGAGCTTTACGACGAGGGCTATATCGATATAGACGATGATATAATAAAAATAAGCGCCGACAACGGTTACGGGAAAATGGTTGCACGGCGGCGCGACAATCACTCCGTAAGAATATCGTCGCTGCCGAAAACACGGACAGAGCACGGAGGGATATATTATCACGTTTCGTTTTACGACCTCCAGGCGGCAAACCATATAACGATGCTTCAAAATTCCGTTGACTTTGTAAACCGCGAGCTTTCGGAGGTAAAAGGCAAAAACGCCGTCGATTACTGGATAATAAACTGCTCAAATATTCGTCCCCACGTTTATTTTCTGGATTTTATCGCAAAAAAATGGCGCGGCCGCGAGCTTGACGCCTTAGGGCAAAGCACGGAATTTGCCGCCGATTATTACGCCGGAAACACGGGCGTATCAAAATGCCTGAGAGAATACGCAAACGCGGCGATCCCCTACGGCAAAAACGAGGACGAACACGCGGGCGAGCAGTTTTATACGGAAAATATCAGAATGATAGCCAATCAGTATATATGCGGCAAGTCAAAGTGCAGCAATAAGCTTATATGGCTGACCGGCGATGTTCCGCTTGCGGAGCAGGCTCGTATATTCTGCGGCATGTGCGCCGGCGGAACGGAAAAGCTAAAAAAATATTATGATTTATGCGCGGATGTAAGCGGAAAAATGAACGGAAGCGCCAAAACGCTTTTTGACGCGACCGTATTTCTGCAGGCAAAAATACATTATTTCTGTGCCAAAGGCGCGGCTGTATTCGGCGAAGGCTTTGCCGAAGCCGAAAAAGAAAATTATCTTGAAGCGTTTATGAAGCTCGGGCGCGCTGCGGAGCTTTTTGACGCCGCGCAAAACGCAATGCGCAGCTCGGAATACGGCGTGTGGAGCGGCTTTTACGCAAACGACTGCTTTGCCGATATAAAGCATACGGCGTATATGATACGCAAGGTTATGGGTGTTGTTCGCGAAAAGGGCGATAACGCGCGTCATGACAAGTGGTACCGCGAAGCCGTTTACGCGCCGGAGGACAGATATGTGATGACGCTGCTCGTGCTCGACAACCACATGACCGATTGGGAATTATATGAGGCGTTTAAGAAAAAGAGGGATAACTGATGATATTCGGAGTTGACTATTACCCGGAACACTGGGACAAAAGCGAATGGGAAAAGCAGGCGCAGCTTATGCGCGAGGGGAACTTCAATACCGTCCGCATCGCCGAATTTTCATGGAAGCTGCTTGAGCCGGAGGAGGATAAATTTGATTTCTCGTGGCTTGACGAAATAATCGATCTGCTTTCACGCTACGGCATAAGCGTTATACTCGGCACTCCCACGGCCGCCCCTCCCAAATGGCTGGCCGACAAGTATGACGTTTATATGCGCGACAAATACGGACGTCCGCGCGGCTACGGCTCAAGGCGCGAATGCTGCTCAAACAATACTTATTACAGGGAACGCAGCCGTATCATAGTTGAGCGGCTTGCCAAGCGTTACGGAAAAAGCAAAAACGTTATCGCATGGCAGATAGATAACGAGTTTGGCTGCCACAGCAGCACAAGCTGCTATTGCCCGCACTGCAAAAAGGAATTTGCGCACTGGCTGAGGGATAAATACAAAACGATTGAAAATCTGAATAAAACATACGGCACCGTATTTTGGAGCCATTGCTATGACGGCTTTGACGACGTCATACTTCCGGCATATAATTCATGCGAGGGCGATTACGGTGACACAAAATCGCACAATCCGAGCCTGGAGCTTGATTTTTACAGGTTTTCGTCCGATTCGTGGGTCAGCTTTGAAAAAATGCAGGCGGATATAATAAGAAAATATTCCGACAAGCCGATAACGCATAATCTTATGGGACACTTTTCGGATATAGATTATTATAAGCTTGCCGAGCCGTTAAGCATTGTTTCATGGGACAATTATCCCGATAATCAATGGGGGCGTGACGATTACGAATACACCTCAATGGCACACGAAATAATGCGCGGCGCCAAAGACCGGAATTTTTGGGTTATGGAGGAGCAGGCCGGCCCGTGCGGCTGGGATGTTTTCGGCGGAACGCCGCGGCCCGGTCAGCTGAGACTGTGGACATATCAGGCTGCAGCGCACGGCTGCGAGGGCGTGGTATATTTTCGTTTCCGCTCGGCGCCGTTCGGCATGGAGCAATACTGGCTCGGCGTTGTCGGTCACGACGGCGTGCCGCGGCGGCGGTTTTTCGAAATACGTCAAACGGGCGCGGAGCTCCGAAAGCTGTCGGGATTGTTTGTCGGCGCAAAATCGCCGACGGACGTGCTTATTGTAAAATCATACGAAGCGGCGTGGAGCCATGCGATCAAGCGCCACATAAAAGACTTTGACTACGGGGAGCTTTTGTATCAGTATTACAGGGCAAACAGCCGTCTCGGCACAAACCCCGCCTGCGGGCCTATCGGGGCGGTGAGTGAAAAATACAAGGTTGTATATCTTCCGGCATACGTTATCGTTACGGAAGCGGAAAAACAACTGCTTGAGGAATACGTCAGAAACGGCGGCACGCTTGTTGTAACGTATTTAAGCGGCATAAAGGACGAGAACAACAACATGATAACGGAACCGCTGCCGGGAAAGCTCAGAGAGCTTTCGGGCGCGGAGCTTGAGGAATTTGACACATCGCCCGTTAAAACAAAGCTGTCCGGCGGCTTCGGGGAAACAGGCGGCTGGCGCGATATAATGAAAACAACGGCGGAGGTAAAAGCCGTTTATGAAAGCGAATTTTATGCGGGCACGCCTGCCGTTACGGTGAACAGATACGGCAGCGGCAAAGTGTGGTATATCGGCTGCGAACTTTCGGACGGCGATATGCTTACGCTTGTGAAGGCCGTTTCCGACGGCGCCGGGGCGCGTTATTTAACGCCGCCCGGCGGCACTGAGATTATAAAGAGAATTTCGTCCGGCGGCAGAGAATATTATATGCTTTTGAATTTTACCGATAAAGCGCAAAACATGGGAATACGCGGCGTATCGCAGCTTGACGGCAAAGAATTTAACGGCACGCTTGAAGCATACGGCGCAGAGATAATTTGTGAAGGAGAGAATTAAAAATGAAGCTTACAAGGCTTGGTATACGGCAGGCTGATGAATGGCGCGGCGCGGCCGTAAGGCTGCCCGAATTTGACATCGATGCAATGCGCAGCGCAACGGCCGAACAGCCCGAATGGATCCATTTCGGTGCGGGCAATATTTTCAGAGGCTTTATAGGCTCTATAGCCCAGAGACTTTTAAACGGCAAAAAATCGGAAACGGGAATTATTGCCGTTGAAAGCTTTGATTTTGAGATGATAGACAGGATATACGAAAAGCATGATAATCTTACGATAAACGTGCTTGTCGGCAAAGAAGGAGAGCTTAACGCCGAGGTGCTTGCAGGCATAGCCGAAGCCTTTAAATCCACGGAACGCGAGCGCCTACTCAAGGCAGCCGCTGCGCCGTCGCTCAAAATGATAAGCTTTACGATAACGGAAAAAGGCTATGCCGTTACCGACGCTGCCGGTAATCTTACCGAAGCCGCGGCCGAGGATATAAAAAACGGCCCGGACGCCGTGCATAAGCATACCATGAGCATTGCTGCATCAATGCTGTATCACCGTTTCAAAAACGGAGCAATGCCTATTGCCGCAGTCAGCATGGACAATTGCTCTCATAACGGCGAAAAGCTCAAAAACGGCGTTATGAGAATCATAAAGGCCTGGAAGGAAAACGGCTTTATTGATGATGCTTTTGAAAAATATGCAGAGGAAAAGGTATCGTTCCCGTGGAGTATGATAGATAAAATAACGCCTCGGCCCGATGAAAAAATAAAAGCGCGTCTTGAACAATCGGGCATCGAGGATATGGACATAATTGTTACCTCAAAGCATACATATACGGCGCCGTTTGTAAACGCAGAAATACCGGAATATCTTGTTATAGAAGACGATTTCCCGAACGGACGCCCGCAGCTTGAGGCGGCCGGCGTATATATGACGGACCGTGAAACGGTAAACAGGGCCGAAACCATGAAGGTGACAACCTGCCTGAACCCCCTGCATACCGGGCTTGCAGTGTTCGGCTGCCTGCTGGGCTATACGGAAATATGGCGCGAAATGGCGGACCCGGCTCTTGCGGGACTGGCAAAGGCAATCGCCGACGAGGGAATGAAGGTTGTTGTAAATCCCGGGATAATCGATCCGTCGGCCTTTGCGCGCGAGGTCCTGTGCGAGCGTCTGCCAAATCCCGGCATACCCGATACGCCGCAGAGGATAGCCACGGATACATCGCAGAAAATACCGGTGCGCTACGGCGAAACGATAAAATCATATACAGCGTCCGAAACGCTTGACGCTTCATCTCTTGACGCTATCCCGACGGTAATCGCCGGCTGGCTCAGATATTTGCTTGCCGTTGACGACGGCGGCAGGGCATTTGAACCGAGCCCCGACCCGATGTCCGCGCAGCTGAAAGAGCTTTTAAGCGGCATAGAGCCCGGCAAGCCCGAAACGGCCGCCGGAAAGCTCGACAAACTGCTTTCAAACGAAAACATCTTCGGCGTTGATTTAAACAAAGCGGGGCTTTCGGAAAAGGTGAAAAGCATTTTCGCGGAGATGCTTGAGGGCAGCGGCGCCGTAAGACGCGTTCTGAACAGATTTATATAAAAACAAAAAAAGGAGAAAACAGACCATGAAAATGACAATGCGCTATTACGGCAAAGAATACGACAGCGTAACGCTTGAGCAGCTCAGGCAGATACGATACGTTGAAGGCTTGATAAGCACGCTTTATTATAAGCAGGCCGGTGAAAAATGGGAGCGCGGAGAAATTGCCGCGCTCAAAAAAGAGATAACGGACGCCGGGCTCGAGCTTTCGGGGATAGAGAGCGTAAATATCCATGACGCGATAAAAATAGGCACGCCGGAAAGGGATATGTACATAGAAAATTACATCGAAACGCTCGAAAATCTCGGAGAGGAGGGCATAGACCTCGTATGCTATAACTTTATGCCGGTGTTCGACTGGACAAGGAGCAATCTTGCAAAGCCGCGTCCCGACGGCTCAACGGTGCTTGCATACGACCAAAAGGAAATAGACAAGATTGACCCCGAAAAAATATTCGAAAATATCGATAAAATGTCCAACGGCTTTATAATGCCCGGGTGGGAGCCCGAACGCCTTTCAAAAATAAAAGAGCTTTTTGAAGCGTATGCGGCTGTTGACGCCGATAAGCTGTTTGACAATCTTGTATATTTTTTGAACGCAATAATGCCCGTATGCGAAAAATACGGGATAAAAATGGCAATACATCCCGACGACCCGTCGTGGAGCGTATTCGGGCTGCCGCGGATTATCACCGGCAAGGAGGGGCTTTTAAAGCTTATAAATGCAGTTCCGAGCGTATATAACGGCGTAACGCTCTGCACGGGCTCTCTCGGCTCAAACCCCGGCAATGACCTTGTTGATATAATTCACGCGCTTAAGGGCAGAATACATTTTGCGCATGTACGAAACATAAAGCATACCGGCCCGGGACAATTCGAGGAGGCGTGCCATCTCAGCGCCGACGGCTCATACGACATGGCGGCGATAGTAAAGGCGCTGTATGAAACGGGCTTTGACGGAGTTATACGTCCCGACCACGGACGTATGCTCTGGGGCGAAAAAGCAATGCCCGGCTACGGCCTTTATGACAGGGCGCTCGGCGCGGCATACCTGTGCGGCCTATGGGAAATGATGGTGAAAGATTAAAAAAAAGAGCTGCCTTCGGCAACGTATTGCCGAAGGCACCTCACCTTAAAATCAAAGCATTTTACTCAAAAATGCCCTTGTTCTTTCATTTTTCGGTGCGTCTATCACCTCGGACGGCGCGCCTTCCTCAACAACAACTCCGCCGTCCATAAAAATTATCTTATCGGAAACATTTTTCGCAAATTCTATTTCATGCGTTACTATGACCATCGTCATATGCTTCGCGGCAAGGTCCTTTATAACGTGAAGTATCTCGCCCGTAAGCTCTGGATCGAGCGCCGACGTCGGCTCGTCAAAAAAGAGTATTTTGGGATCGAGCGCAAGCGCGCGCGCAATTGACACTCTCTGCTGCTGTCCGCCCGAAAGCTGATACGGGTAATTGTCGGCTTTATCCTCAAGACCGACACGCGCAAGCAGCGATTTTGCCGTTTCGCAGATTTCGTCGAGTATCCGTTTTTTGTTCGCCTTGTAATCGGGCCGCTCGGCCGCAAGCAGCTTCGGCGCAAGCGTTATATTTTCAAGCGCCGTATACTGCGGGAACAAATTAAACGACTGAAAAACAAGCCCGAAATTAAGCTGCCTTTTGCGTATTTCCTCCGGCGCGAGCTTTTCCTTCGAGTCCGCGTCAAAAATACATTCGCCGTCAACAAAAACACGGCCTCCCGACGCTTTTTCAAGAAAATTTATACAGCGCAGGAGCGTTGTTTTTCCGCTGCCCGACGAGCCGAGCACCGAAAGTATCTCGCCCTCCTCCATAGAGAAGCTTACGCCTTTTAAAACCTCGGTCCTGCCGAAGCTTTTATGTAAGTCCTTAACCTCAAGTATTGCCATTTTACGTACCTCAGCCCTTATAATAGTTAAGCCTTTTTTCGATATAGCCGAAAAGCAGCGTCAGCAGTCCGTTTATCGCAAGGAAATACAATCCCGTTGAAAACAGCGGCATAATAAGCCCTTCCTTTGTGAAACGCTCGGCCGACATTATGATCTCGGTTATTGCAACAGCCCTTGCAAGCGATGTGTCCTTGACAAGCGTTATTATCTCGTTGCCCATCGGCGGCACGATCCGCTTTATAACCTGGAACAGGACTATTTTTGAAAACACCTGCCGCTTTGTAAGCCCCAGCACCTGCCCCGCCTCATACTGGCCGACGGGTATGCTCTCTATTCCGCCGCGGTATATCTCCGAAAAATACGCCGCATAGTTTATAACGAAAGCGATTATTACGGCCGTCATTCTCGAACGCATCGGAATATCGAAAAGCAGACCGGGCGCATACAGCACAATAAAAATCTGAAGCATTAAAGGCGTTCCGCGTATTATCCACACAAACGTCTTTGTGAGCCATTTTAAAGGTTTAAACTCCGACATCGAGCCGAACGCCACAATAAGCCCCAGCGGCACTGCCATCACAAGCGTGGCGGCAAAAATTATGCAGTTCAGCCCAAAGCCGCTCGTCAGTGAGCCGAACACCTCCATGAATTTATCCATATGCCAACTTTCCCGATAATTTTATCGTTTATTATTCAACTATAAGCATTTTATCAAGCTTATATTTTGCCGCGATTTCATTAAGCGTTCCGTCGGCCGCAAGCTCCTGCATTGCCGCGTTCACCTTTTCCGTTATATCGCTGCCCTTTCTGAACGCCGCGCCGTACTGCTCTTCGCCGAATTCTCTCGACTCTATAACAACAAGATCATCGTATTCCGTGCCCTCGCCTATCGAGCCTATCGAAAGCACATAGTCAACAACGGCTATATCCGACGTTCCGGCTTCAACGTCCATGAGCGCCTTTGCCTGCGAATCAACGGGCGTGCAGTTTGCGTTTGCAAAAAATTCGTCGGTTGTTATAAGCTCGTTGCCCGCCGAACCGTTTTCGGCAACCACGCTTGCGCCGTCAACGCTCTCCGCGTACTTGCCGGCGTTTTCAGCCTTTGTTATCATAACCTGCTTGTTTGTCATATACGGCATTGTTACCGACATATTTTCCTGAAGCTCCGGCGTTATTGTCATGCCGTTCCAGATGCAGTCGATATTTTTTGAGTCGAGCTCAATTTCCTTTGAGTTCCAGTCGATTTCCTGGAATGTCGGCGTTATGCCTATCTTCTCGCACACAGCCTCGGCAAACTCCGTTTCGAAGCCGACAAGCTCGTCGCCCTCTTTATAGTTCATCGGCGCAAAAAGCGTCATGCCTATTACCATTTCGCCCTTGTCCGATACATATTCCCAGTCGGATTCCGTTGACGTTACCTCCGCTGTTCCGTTTTCATCTACCGTACCCTCCGTACCGCCGCAGCCGGCTATCGACATCGCCATAATTCCGGCAAGGATAAGTGTCATAAGCTTTTTCATGTTTTTTCCTCCTTAAAATCACATCACGGGCGCCTGCGCCCTCTTTGCTTCCGCCGCATATCTCATACACAGCCTTTAGTATTTTATCACTTTAACGCGCTAAAGTCAAGCTCTAAAAAAAATATTTTTATTTTAAAATGCCCGCCGCGCTAAAAATCGCACGGGGGTGTCAAAAAAAATCGTTCAGAACGGACGAAAATCAGTTTACAGCGGCGGCCGCTGCCGACGCTGTAAACCTTGCCCGACGGCGTATTAGCACCGCGCAAGATGGCGCGGACGACCGAAGGTCGGCTTTCGGCTTTTGCCGAAAGTGCTGAAAATCATACTCCGAGGGTGATTTTTGTTCGTAGTTCAAGGGCATAAACACGGAAATTCCGCTCAAAATGACGGATTTTCTGCATTTAATGGGATATTTTAATTTCTTGAGCACATTAAAAGCAAGTAACATCAAGCTTTTTGCCCTTGAACGCTCTGGGCGATTTTTTTACGCCCCCGATTATCTTTCTATTTTCAGTATCTTTATATCAACATTGCCGCCGGGGGTTACCGCCTGGACGGTATCGCCCGCGCCGTGATTCAATATTGCGGCGCCCACGGGCGACTCATACGACAGCTTGTTCTTGTAGGGGTCGGCCTCCGACGTGCCCACTATCGTATACTGCATTTCCTCGCCCATCATCTCGATCGTTACTCTTGCCCCGAGCGTTACCGCGTCGGCATTTATATCCTCGTCGTCTATGACGCGCGCGTATTTCAGCATATATTCTATTTTGCCGATTTCCGCCTCAACCTCTGCCTGCTCGTTCTTTGCTTCGTCGTATTCGGCGTTCTCCGAAAGGTCTCCGAAGGAACGCGCTTCTTTTATTTTTTCCGAAACCTCTTTTCTTGTTACATTTTTAAGAGTGTCCAGTTTTGCTTCAAGTTCTGCCTTTCCTTCAACCGTCAAAATAAATTCCTTTTGTTCCGCCATGTCTGTCTTCCTTTCAATATTTAATATAAAGAAAAAAGCCGAACGCCTCGGCTTTTTATAACCGGAATATTCCGGTCAGCGAAAAGCGCCTTATTCACAGCTCATGATATTATATCACAAACAGGCGCATATGTAAAGACCTTTTAAAGATTTATTTTGTTGTTGAGCCGAAGCCGCCGTTTCTTATTTCATCGGCTTCATCGTCATACGTGACAAAATATTCCGTAAATATACCCTGGCAAAAGCCCTCGCCCGCATTTACAGTCACTGTTTTCCCTTCGTTCGAGTCGTTTGTGAGCTTGCAGAAAATATGGCCCTCGTTATCGCTGCCGTAATAGTCGCTGTCGATTATCCCCACGGTATTGTTTAACTGAAGGCGGTATTTGAACCCGAGACCGCTTCGCGGATACAGATTCAAAACATATCCCCCGTCGATTTTTACGCGTATGCCCGTCGGTATTTTCACCGTTTCGCCCGGAGCAAGCGTTATATCGCACGGCGCAAAAAAATCATATCCCGCCGAGCCTGACGTTGCGCGCTTCGGAAGCTTTATATTATCATATATTTCGGCCGCATCGCCGCCGAGCTCCCAGTCCGCCTTAAACCTGCCAAACGATACCTTTTCAAATTTTGCAACTGCCCGCATTTTATGCCTCTCCTCCGCTTTACTTTCTTCTGTTTTCCATTTCGGCGTATATATCGTCCCATGTCATGCCGTTATCGACAAGCATAACGGTAAGATGATACATAAGGTCGGCAACCTCGTAGGCTATCTCGTCCCTGCTGCGGTTTTTGCCTGCAATAACAACCTCGGCCGCTTCCTCGCCTACTTTTTTAAGTATCTTGTCCTCGCCCTTATCAAAAAGATAATTTGTGTAGCTGCCCGTTTCGGGATTGTTTTTCCTGTCGATTATAACGGCCTGCTCGCGCGCAACTATATCGGACGGCGCTTTTTGCTCCGTATCCTCAACAAGCTCCCCGTTTTCAAGCTTTCTGAAAAAGCATGACCTGTTTCCCGTGTGGCACGCCGGGCCGGCAGGCGTAACAAGCAGCAAAACGCAGTCCTCGTCGCAGTCAACGCGTATTTCATCAACAAACATATAATTCCCCGACGTATCGCCCTTTACCCAGACCTCGCCGCGGCTTCTTGACCAGAACGTCGCCTTTTTTGTTTCCGTTGTTTTATTTAAGGTGTCCTCGTTCATATACGCAACCATGAGCACCTCTTTTGTTTCTTTATTCTGCACAACTGCGGGGATAAGCCCCTTTTCATCATATTTTAATGCTTTCAATTTTAATGCTTCCAATGCCGTATTCTCCTTTTATTTAAGTTTCATCAGCTTCCAATTCTGGATAAGATATTCAACGCCCGATATTACCGTGAACACTATCGAAATCCACACAAGCACCGCCGATATTATCTGTGCGGCGGACGTCGGTACTATAGGGATATTGAGTATCAGTATCGACGCTATTATTGCAGCCATCTGAGAAACAGTCTTGAATTTGCCCCAGAACGACGCGGCAACGACTTTCCCCTCTCCGACGGCGCAAAGGCGCACGCCCGCAACCATAAATTCACGCGCAAGTATTATCATGAGCGCCCATGAATTTATTATGCCTTTTTCAAGAAATATCACAAACGCCGCCGTTGTCAGCACCTTATCGGCAAGCGGGTCCATAAATTTCCCGAACGTTGTTATCTGATTGCGTTTTCTTGCTATCTGCCCGTCAAGCATATCGGTAAGCGACGCTATAACAAAAACGCCGAGCGCCGCCATCTGACAGGCAAAATTATCTATGAGCAGCAGCGCCATAAAAACAGGCACGAGCACCACTCTGAACAATGTCAGTTTATTTGCAGTATTCATAAGGCCATACCTCCCGTTTGGTTTTTCCTTTATCCGCATCACACAGCAGGCAAAAATTACGTCATACCCTTTTGCCCATGAGATCGTATTCAGCCGCGTCAAGTATTTCCACGTTTATTATATCTCCCGGCTCAACCTCGTCCTCCGACCCGAAATATACCTTGCCGTCAACGTCTATACTGTCACCGCGGCTTCTGCCGTAAAACAAAAAGCTTTCCTCGTCATAGCCCTCGGCGATCACCTCAAGCACGCTTCCAACCCGCTTTTTGTTAAGCTCGAGGGAAATTTCCTGCTGGATCGTCATAAGCTCGTCAAGCCTTTGCTGTTTTGTTTCCTCGGGTATCTGATCATCAAATCCGGCTGCCGCCGTGCCCTCCTCGCGCGAATACGCAAACACGCCCATGCGGTCGAACCTTACGTCCCTCACAAATTCGCAGAGCCCCTTAAACGCTTCGTTGCTCTCGCCGGGGAAACCCGCGATTATCGACGTCCTTATAACGGCGTCCGGCAGCTTTTTGCGTATCATTGCGATTTTTTCGCGTATTTCCTTTTCGTTTGTGCGCCGTGCCATACGGCGTAAAATATAATCATCGCTGTGCTGCACCGGCATATCTATATAATTGCATATCTTATCATGGCGCGCCATTGTGTCTATAAGCTCCTCGGTCACAGCCTCGGGATAAAAATAATGAACGCGTATCCACTCTATGCCGTTTATTTTCACAAGCTCCTCAAGCAGCTCGCTTAAGGCGTATCTGCCGTAAATATCTATGCCGTAGCGCGTTGTGTCCTGCGCTATAAGTATAAGCTCCTTAACGCCGTTTTCGGCAAGGCTTTTTGCTTCGTAAACTATATTTTCCATAGGGCGGCTTCTGAAACGGCCGCGTATCATAGGTATTGCGCAATATGTGCAGTTATTGTCGCAGCCGTCGGAAATTTTAAGATACGCCGTGTACGGCGGCGTTGTCAGTATTCTCGGCAAACGGTCGTCCGGCGTCCTGTCGGGGCTGCCGCATTCGGCGCGGCGCTCCCCCCTTTCCGCTTCTTTTATAAATTCGCATATCCTGTCAAACTCGCCAGTCCCCACAACGTAGTCAACCTCGGGCATTTCCTTCAGGACCTCTTCTTTATAGCGCTGCGAAAGGCAGCCCGTTGCTATAAGCAGCCGGCAGCGGCCCTCCTCCTTGTACTGCGCCATTTCAAGTATCGTGTTTATCGATTCCTGCTTCGCCGAATCGATAAAGGCGCACGTATTTATTATTATAACGTCGGCCTCGGCGGGATCGGCAACAAGCTTGTAATCCTCCTCCGCCAAAAGCCCGAGCATTATTTCCGCATCTGTCTGATTCTTTGCACAGCCAAGAGAAACCATGCCTATATTTAAGCCCATAGCTCAATTCCTTTCGGTGTTTAATATAATTTCACCAAAGGGTCACGGCGCTATTCGCCGTTCCCGTCCTCGTATTCTTCGTATTCTTCTTTTGCCCTTTCAATGCAGCGTTTTATATCGCCGAATTCATAGCCTCTGTATAAAAAATAACGTATGCACCTGTCGGCGCTTTTTTTCTCAAAATCGCCGCCGAGCTTTTTTCTCACAAGCGGGAAAAGCGCATCCTCCTCGCCGCCGAAATCCGTTTCTTCAAGCACGCTTTGCACAATATCGGCCGCTATGCCCTGCGAATAAAGCTCACGCTCGATTCTTCTCTTTCCGTATTTTTTAAGGTTTTTGAGATCCGCTGTCCTTAAACGCGCAAATTCCTCATCGTCAACAAATTTATAGCGCCGGCAAAACGCTATAATCTCATCTATGTCTTCGTCCGCGGCTCCCGCAAGATGCAGCTTCGTGCGCAGCTCCTTTTCGGAGCGGCGCTTAAATTCAAGCAGCCGCAGCGCCTTATCCTTTGCCTGCTCGTATGTCAGCGGTCCGCCGCTGTCTTTTTTTCTCATAACGTATCAGCCATCCAATCGAAAATATTCAAACAGCCGTCCGAAATCGACGCCGCCTATGACCCGGCCCCTGTACTGCTCAAGCAAATGCTCATAGCCCGAAACCATGGGCTCCGAACGTATGCCGTAGCTGAGCGACAAATACGCCTCCATATATGCCGACAAATGGTCGCAGGCGCGTATTATTTCGCCGTCTGTCGGCTCAAACGCATCGTCGTTATATTCATCATTTATTTTATCGGAGGTCGTTTTTATTATTTTCCCGTCAATGCGTATTTTCGAAGCAAATTCGTCCTTTGTGTAATAATTTATTTCATCATGCCACGACTTCGGCAAAAGCGGATACACAACGGCTTTCATCTGCTCGTCCTCAATATCGCGTATTATTGTGTCAAGACCTTTTACGGACGCTTTTACGGGGGATACGATATCGCGCGTCATGACCTCCGCAAGGTCATGGAACAGCGCTGCCATAAAATCGTTCACAAGCCTTGCCCCGCACGGGCGCGGCTCTATCTCGAGCGCCGAAAAATACGAAAGTATCGCCACAACGAGCATATGCCCCATAACGTACGTCTGCGGCATCCTGACGGCCTTTGCCCAGCGCTGCTGATAGCGCAGCTTCCCTATAAGCGAAAGGAAGTCCTTCAGGTATTCGCTGCCCATAAAATACCGAAATCCCGAAAACGTATCGCACGCCGCAAGACCCTCGGTCATTTCGCGCTTAACCTGCTCTATGCCGAACGTTTCCCTGTTTAAGGAATAAATTATTTTAAATTCCCAGTCACTTGCACAGTAATGCGCGGCTTTTAATATACGTTTTTCAAGCTCCGAATACTCCGGCTCCGCATAATAGCGTTCCATGCGCTCAAAAAAGCCGCCGCCTATTTTTCCGAGATCGTCTCTCAATTCCTCCATGACCCACTTATCTATCTGCGGGCCTTTTTCCTTTACGAGCTTATGGTATATCGGCGGCTTTATATCGGTCATAACCGATCTGTGGAAAAATTCAAATATTCCGCCCTCAACAAGCTTAAGCATATCAACGTCTTCGCCCTCGCATTTTGCAAGGACGTAGGCATAAAACATCTTATGCGCCTGCTTGTCAAGCTCCGTAAAGCCCGTCCACGGACGGATATGGTCGTTCCAGCGCTGTATCGACGCCGCCTCGTATATAAGCGAAATAAGCCTTTTTGTTATCATAGCATTCTCTCTCCGTTACGGCGCACCGTATAAATATCCTGCTTATTCTCTCGTTACCTCGTAACCGTTTTTCTCGAGTATTTTAACAACGCGCTGTCCGTGCTCCTTGCCCCCGACCTCGCACGCCATATGTATTATGGCCTCGTTCGGGTCAAGCTCCGCGCTGAAGCGGTCGTACTGAACCATAATTATATTTGCTCCCGCCTCCGCAAGCGCATGGGAAAGATGCTCAAGGCTTCCGGGGAGGTCAAGCAGCTTTGTGCTGAACTTTAATTTCCTGTCTCTCGACGCAAGGCCCAGGTCTATTATTCTCTGTATGAAGCTTACGTCTATATTGCCGCCCGAAAGCACGCAGGCGACTTTTTTGTTTTTAACGTCAACCTTGCCGTTTAACACAGCCGCAAGCGGCGTTGCGCCCGACGGCTCAACAACCTGCTTTGTGCGCTCGAGCAGAAGAAGTATTGCCGAGCTTATTTCGCTGTCCGATACCGTTACAACGTCGTCGGCGTATTTGTTTATAAGCTCAACCGTCTTTTCGCCAGGGACCTTTACGGCAATACCATCGGCAATTGTTTTTACCGATTCCGTTGAAACGTGTTTTTTCTGCCTGAACGATTCGGCTATTGCCGGCGCGCCCTCGGCCTGAACGCCTATGATTTTCACTCTCGGGTTTATGTGCTTTATGCACGACGCAACGCCCGCAAGCAGGCCGCCGCCGCCTGCCGGAACGACTACTATATCTACCGTCGGCAGATCCTCGAGTATTTCTATGCCTATCGTTCCCTGACCTGCCATCACTTCAAGGTCGTCATACGGGTGCAGGAAGGTTGCGCCCTCCGTTTCCTGTATTTCAACTGCTTTGTTGTAGGCGTCGTCGTAGCAGTCGCCGTGGAGCACCACTTTTGCGCCGTAGCCCTCCGTTGCCGCAACTTTTGCTATAGGCGTTGACTTGGGCATTACGATGGTTGCCGGGATACCGTGGACGTGCGACGCATACGCAACGCCCTGCGCATGGTTGCCGGCTGACGATGCAACGCCCGACTTTATTTCGCCGCGCTCTATAAGCGCCGCGATCTTGTTTGCCGCGCCTCTTATCTTAAACGAGCCTGTTTTTTGCTGGTTTTCGAATTTAAGATACACCTCGCCGCCCGCCATATTTGAGAACGTTGTGCTCTTTTCTATCTTTGTGCGGTGGATTGTGCCTTTCAGCCTCTGCGCGGCCTTTTCTATTTCCTTCAGTTCAAGATCCATTTGCTATTCCTCCGTTGCGCATCCGTGCCGCTCCTGCCGTGCACACGGATACATTTGCGTTTTATCTTACCTATTATACTATAACAAAAACATTTTTTCAATAGCAAATAGCAATAAAATACCTTAAAAACACAAAAAACATTTTGATTTTTGAGCTGTTCACACGTTTTTCCGCAGGCGCCTTTCGCGCACCTGCCCTTCCGTTTTCCTGTTTTTGCGCAAAATTTTTACCGGATGCAGAGAATTGGCTGTAAAAAAACTCGACATATAAAATGAGTGCGTATGGGGGGTGTCCAAAAAAATCGTTCAGAACGGACGAAAATCAGTTTACAGCGGCGGTTGCGACCGACGCGGTAAACCTTGCCCGACGGCGTATTGGCATACTCCGAGGGTGATTTTTGTTCGTAGTTCAAGGGCATAAACACAGAAAATCCGCTCGAAATGGCGGATTTTCTGCATTTAATGGGATATTTTTTTAAGCACATTAAAAGCAAGCAACATCAGGTTTTGTGCCCTTGAACGCTCTGGGCGATTTTTTTACACCACCTTCTTTGTAGGGCCGGCCGCAAACCGATATAATATTACAATTATTATTGAAATTGATATTGCCTGAGCCGGCGACAGCGCGCCGAACAAATCGCCTCTATCGTCGCCACGGAAATATTCGATTATAAATCTCGATACCGCATATAAAAATAAGTAAGCTTTAAATTTCGACTTTGTGCGATATACTGTAATTAAAATTACCAACAGCGCAAAAACCTCAAAAAGCTGTGTCGGATAACACTTCTGCCCGTAATGCATAATGCCGGCCTCCGCATTTTTCACATTTCATGTTCTTTTCTCCTTTTTTATAAATAATATTTTTGCACTTATTTAAGTGCAAAAATATTATATCATACTGCTAAAATAAAGTCAAGAACTTTTTGCACTTAAATAGGCGCAAATCGAGGAGGAGCACAATGAATGCAGTCTACGAAAAAAAATTAGGAAAAAACATTCGCGGTATACGCGAAAAAAGGCAGCTTACCCAAGAGGAGCTTTCCATACAGCTGCAGCTGAGGGGGTGCGACATAACGCGCAGCGCCCTTGCAAAAATGGAGGTCGGGCAGCGGCATATTTATCCCGATGAAATAAAATTATTAAAGGAAATTCTTAATGTTACATTTGATGAATTGCTTAATGTATAGCCGCATCGTTCTTGAATATACCCGTTCCCGCTTTCAGACGCAAAAAATCCCCGCTTTTGCGGGGATTTTTTGCGGCGCCGCCGCTACAGCAATATTTCCTCCATGCTGCGTTTTGGGACGTTCAGAACAGCCTCGTCATCGATATAATATTTTGTGCTGCCGTTTTTCATTTCAACGGCGCGCGAACGCTGCGCCGGATAGCCGAGCGCAAGTATATACACAAGCTCGTATTTTTCATCAAGCCCCAGTATGCGCTTTATTGCGGCGCGGTCTATAGCGCCCATCCAGCAGGTGGCAATACCCATTTCCTCAGCCGCAAGCATCATGTTCGTAACGGCGGCGCCGGCGTCAACCTCAAAAGTCTTTTTTATATCGGTATCGCCTATGACGGCGATATACGCCGCAGGGCGTTCGCCCTCTGCCGGAGTGCCGTTATCGAGCATCGCCGCCCATTTTGTTTTGGGGAATATCTCATCCGCCGTTTCCTTATCATCAACTATTTTGAATTTAAGCGGCTGCGCGTTTGCGCCGTATGCCGCCATTCTTGCGCAGTCAACAAGCTTCAGCAGCTTTTCGCGTCCTACCGGCTGCTGTGTGAATTTTCGTATTGTGCGCCTGTTCATTATTGCTTCATATACAGTCATTCGTTTTCCCTCCCGGATTTGTTTTTATTTCCCTACGCAGAAGCTGTGGAATATCTCGTCCACAACGGAATCGGAAACCGTTTCGCCCGTTATTTCGCCGAGCACGTTTATCGCTTCGTTTATATCAAGCGACGCCATATCCGTCGGCAGCCCCGACTTTACCGCGTCCGACGCGCGGTTAAGCGCTTCGCCGGCCGCCATAAGCGCCTTTTTATGGCGCATATTTGTTATAACGGCTCCGCTGCCCGCCGCCACGCTGCCGAAGTGATACAGCTTCTTTATCTCGTCCGTAAGCTCGTCAAGCCCTATACCCGTTACGGCGCTCGTTTCAAGCACCGCCGCCCCGTGCGATTTTGATTTTATCGCTTCGGCGTATTTCGGTTTACACAAATCGGTCTTGTTTATAACGATTATACGCTGCTTTTCCGCCGTCATGCGCAGTATTTCCATATCCTCGTCCGTAAGCAGCGTGCTGCCGTCAAGCATAACGACCGCAAGATCACATTCGTCTATTGATTTCTGCGAACGTTCAACGCCTATTTTTTCAACAATATCGTCCGTTTCGCGTATCCCGGCGGTGTCTGTGAGTATTACGGGCACGCCGCCGAGATCCGTATATTCCTCTATAACGTCGCGCGTTGTTCCGGCAACGTCCGTAACTATCGCCCGCTCCGCACGCGCAAGGCTGTTTAAAAGCGACGATTTGCCCACGTTAGGCTTTCCCACTATCGCAACGCGCAGCCCGTCGCGTATGAGCCTGCCGCTGTCGGCAGTATCGAGAAGCTTTTTGACGCTGCGCGCGCAGGCGGACGTTATATCGTATATATCGCGCTCCGTGACGTCCTCAAGCTCCTCGTCGGGATAATCTATTATTACCTGCATCCCGGCGGCAAGACGGACAAGCTCGCCGCGTATTTTTTTAATTTCCTTCGACAGCCCGCCCTCAAGCTGCGAAAGCGCGCTGCGCCTTGAAAGCTCGTTTTTTGAATTTATAATATCTATAACGGCCTCCGCCTGCGAAAGGTCTATCCTGCCGTTTAAAAAGGCGCGCTTTGTAAATTCACCGGGCTCCGCCGGCGAAGCGCCTGCACGTATTGCCGCATCGAGCACGCTTCGTGCGCTCATTGCGCCGCCGTGCGCGCTTATTTCCACAACATCCTCGCGCGTAAACGTTTTGGGCGCGCGCATGACCGTAACGAGCACCTCGTCTATCTTTTCGTTTTTTCCGTTTACGATAAAGCCGTAATGGACGGTATGGCTTGAAGCATCGGCAAGTTTTTTGCCGCCGCGAAATATTTTATCGCCTATTTCAACCGCTTTATCTCCGCTCATTCTTATTACGGCAATCCCGCCCGGTCCCGGCGGCGTTGATATTGCCGCTATCGTTCTTTCCATTATTTTTTCAGTCGCTCCTTCAGTCCCTCAACAACGCCGTACGGCACCGCCGCGCCGCCGTTTACGGCGCCTATCGGGATATTCGGCTTGTTTGCACCATGGAAATCGCTTCCTCCCGACGGCGCAAGGTCAAGCTTTTTGCATATATCAAGACACATTTTCGAAAATTCATCGTCGTATGTGCTGTAATAACATTCAACGCCGTCAAGGCCGTAGCTTTTGAGCTCGTTAAAAAGCTCCTCAAGCTCCCCGCGCACGCGTGAAATAAATATCGGATGCGCGGCTATCGCCAAACCGCCGGCATTTTTTATTATTTCTATTGTTTCCTTGGGCGGATAAATTTTTCTCGGTGCGTAAAACGGCCCGCCCCTGCCGATATAGCGTGCAAAGGCGTCGTCGGTATCCGCCGCATAGCCCTTTTTGACAAGCGCCGCGGCAAAATGCGCCCTGCCGCAAAGGTTCATATCCCCGTCCCGCTTCTGCGACAAAATATCCTCCGCCGTTATATTTATCCCGCCCTCCCGGAGAAGGTCTATCATTTTGTAATTGCGCTTTGCGCGCGCCTTTGACAGCTCCTCCGTTATATGCGCAAATTCACGGTTTTTGTAATCGACGAAAAGCCCGACTATATGAAGCTCGCATTTGAATTTTGCGCCTATCTCTATACCGGGGACAGGCTCGATCCCGAGCCTTTCGCACGCAAAACAAAACTCCCTCAGGCCTGAGAGAGTGTCGTGGTCCGTGAGCGCGGCGGCGCGCAGCCCCGCTTTTTTTGCGCATGCGGCAAGCTCCGAGGGCGAGAGAGTTCCGTCGGAGGCTGTGGAGTGCATATGAAGGTCTGCCGTTCCCGCGTTTGCCGTGTTACTTTTCATCTATCAATCCTTTCAGCTCGTCCATGAATGTGTGTATGTCGTCAAACTGCTTATATACCGATGCAAAGCGCACGTATGCGACCTCGTCGAGCTCTTTAAGCTTTTCCATAACCTTTTCGCCTATTTTTGCGCTTTCTATTTCCCTGTCCATAGATTGATAAAGCTCGCTTTCGATATCGTCCGCAACCTTTTCCATCTGCGCAAGCGATACCGGACGTTTTTCGCACGCCGTCATTACGCCCTTTAATATTTTATTGCGGTCGTACTGCTGCCGCGACTGGTCTTTTTTTATTACCACTATTGAAATTGCCTCTATTTTTTCATAGGTGGTAAACCTTTTTTTGCACCGTAGGCATTCGCGGCGGCGCCTTATCGAATTGTTTTCCTCTGTCGGTCTCGAATCTATGACCTTGCTTTCGGTAAAGCCGCAGTATGGGCATCTCATATGTATTCTCTCCTTTTGAGTCAGTTATCTATACATATAATAATACTATATTTTTCGATTTTTTTCAAGCGTTTTTTTAATTTTTTACACAAAAAATTGTTTTATTCGCGGGGCTTTAAAGGGGCGGCAGCCATTCCGGGCGCAGAAAAGGCGGTGCATATTTCCCCTTTCGAGGAATGTATGTGCATCGTAACATCCTTTCCGAGAAAGGGGGTGATATGTGCCGCCGATAAACATCTTCCGGCGGCAGCCCCTTTGGAAAAATAATTCTTTTATTCCCATATAATATTCACACGTATCGGAATATCGTAATATTCCTTATATCTCCCGTCATGGTATTCGCTGTTATACGGCATCGAATGTTCGAATTCATCGTTTCTGTACTGCCTCTGGCGCAGCTCGCCGCGGCCCGTTTTATGCCATTCCTCGATAAGCCGCTCATTCTCGGCAAAAACAACGCTGTTCCTGTAAAACCCGGACGTTACATACACAACATTCCATACCGACAGTGCAAGAATCAGCAAATGCGCGGCGGCATACGGAAGCGTGCGCCGTTTTAAAAGCTCGGTCAGCAGCGATGCGGCGGAAAACATTATCATCACCTCGGCAAAAAGAATCACGCGCGCGCCGAGCGTCGGCGAAAATACGATAAACGCGCACGAAAAGATCCCGCCGAAAAGCGCCATAAGCGGCAGCGGATTTTTCTTTTTCACAAAATACGCATACGCGGCAATAACGGCGCAGGCAAAATAATATATCCGCGAAAACGCAAATATTATGCTGTAAAAAGCGCCCAGCCATTCAAAGTTGCCCGAGTGGTTCGTGAGGATCAGCGCGGCAATTTCAAGCGGGAGAAGATATAAAAATATCCTCATTTTTGCTTTGAAAAGATATACGGCGCAGCATACCGTAAACACAACGCTTACCCATATCATATAGTTTGACGATATGCAGTAATTGAGCATAAAATCGATACCGCTCATTATATTGTCAAAAGTCCCGGCGGAGGCGCCCATTTCATCGCCCATACGCGCAAGATTGCCCGGCGCAAGAAAAAGCGACACGGCGCCGGCCGCAACGGCAATCATCGCCTTTTTTAATTTGTCGGGTGTTTTTTTGCCGCGGCGCGGAAAGTGCAGATAAATATATCCCGCGGCCAGCAGCACGGCAAGCGCCGATTCCTGTTCCATAGACGCCGCCGCAAGGAAACCGACTATGCACAGCTTTTTTGCGCTTTGTTTTTCGTGCGTAAAAAGCAGATACGCAAACCACGAAAGCATCGTAAGCGGATACGTGTAATTAAACGATCCCGTGAGCCACAGCGAGCTTTCCTTTGCCATTTCTGTATGTACGGTCAAAAACGCACCGCACAGCATAAACATAAAAAGCCTCAGCTTTGATCCCTCATGGACGTACAGCGCAAAAAGCCTGTATAAATTAAGCGCGGCGGCCGTCCACATAAACGCGTTTGCAACGACCCAGAATATATGCGGCAGCCATAAAAACACCGACGCCAAAAGATGCACTATGCAGCGTCCGTTTGTATGCAGGTAATGGTCGGCATGCGCTTCAAAAAAATGTCCCAGGCCGTTTTTTGCAAACGTTGCGTAAAAGAAATCATCGCCAGCCATCGTAACAAACAGGCTCATCGCAAATATCCCGGCAAAAAGCAGTATAAGGCTTACAAAGCGTATATCACGTTTCATTTTGACCGTCTCCGGAGCCGTTGGAGCGCAGTTTTGCCATGCTTAAAAGCTCCTCGAGCTCAGCTCTTGAAAATTCGTATTTACTGTTGCAGAAGTGGCACACAAGCTCCGCCCGGCCCTGATCCTCAATAAGCTCCTCAAGCTCCTTTGGACCGAGCGAAACGAGAGCCGCCGCCATGCGCTCACGCGAGCACTTACATTCGTATTTTGGATGAACGGCGTTGTTGTCCATTATCATGTCAAAGCCGTCGCATACTTTAAAAAGCATATCTTCGGCGCTCATGCCGCCGTGAATCATCGAAGTCACCGACGGCAGAGAATTAAGCGTTTTTTCAAGCTTTTCCGCCATTTCGTCCGTTGAACCCGGCATCATCTGAACGATAAAGCCGCCTGCTGCTATTGCGGAATTATCGGTGTCAACGAGCACTCCGAGCGCTACGGCCGTCGGTATCTGCTCCGACGCGGCAAAGTATGTTGTCAGATCCTCCGCAATTTCCCCGGAAACGAGCGGCACCTGACCGATATACGGTTCCTTTAATCCGAGGTCGGTTATTACCGACAGCGTTCCCTGTCCGACGCCGCCGCCGACGTCTAGCTTGCCCTGTGCGTTAAGCGGGCGTTCAACGAGCGGGTTGTCAACGCAGCCGCGGACGCGCGAGCGCGAATCGGCAACCGCCGTCAGCGCGCCGAGCGGACCGTCGCCGCGTATTTGGAGCGTTATCGAATCGTTTTCGTTTTTGAGGTTTGCGCCCATAAGCGCCGCCGCGGTAAGCAGCCTGCCGAGGGCCGCCGTTGCAACGGGATATGTGCCGTGGATTTTATGAGCTTCATTTACAAGCTCCGTTGTTACGGCGCAGAAAATGCGTATGCCGCCGTCTGCGCTGCTGCCTCTTACAAGTGTGTCCATTTATTGTTCTCCTTTTTTTGTTTTCATCATTGCTTCAATGCTATTATATCATATAGGGTGTACAAATATCAAGTTTTATGTTATAATATTTAAAAATATGTTCCCCGCGGCTGCTTTGCGGCCTCGGACAGGGGCAAAAATCACACCGTACAAAAACACAAAAAGGAGACCGAAATTGTGATAAAAATAAAAAACGCAAAAATAATCACCTGCGCCGGAGAGGTTTTTGAAAACGGCGCCGTAATATTCGATGAAAAAATCCGTTATGCGGGCGCCGATACGGACGCGTTCGACGTATCGGAAACGATAGATGCGTCGGGGCTTGTTGTTACACCCGGACTTATCGACGCGCACTGCCACGTCGGAATATTCGAAGACTCCGTCGGCTTTGAGGGCGACGACGGCAACGAGGACAGCGACCCCGTAACGCCGCACCTTCGCGCGATAGACGGCATAAACCCGTTTGACAGGGCGTTTGAGGATGCCAGAAATGCGGGAATTACGGCCGTTGTGACGGGCCCCGGCAGCGCAAACCCGATAGGCGGGCAGTTTGCCGCTGTAAAAACGAGCGGGATCTGCATAGACGATATGATTATAAAAGCCCCGTGCGCGATGAAATTTGCACTCGGCGAAAACCCGAAAACGGTATACAGCGAAAAAGAGGACGCGCCCGTTACGCGCATGGGCACGGCTGCGCTTATACGCGAAGCGCTTATAAAAGCATCGATATACATGGAACAGTTTGAGAACTGGAAGCGCGATCCCGAGGAACACGACCGTCCGGAATTCGATATGAAGGCCGAAGCTCTTATGCCCGTCATCAAAGGCGAGCTGCCGGTAAAAATCCATGCCCACCGTGCCGACGACATATGCACGGCAATACGCATAGGCAGGGAATTCGGGCTGAAAATAACGATAGAGCATTGCTCCGACGGCGACAGGATAGCCGACATTTTATCGCGTGAAAACGTGCCGGTTATGCTCGGGCCGACGCTTTCCGACAGAAGCAAGCCGGAGCTCAAAAACCTGACGTTTGACACGTACAGGAATTTATCGGAGCGCGGCATAAGCGTTGCGATAATAACCGATCATCCCGAGATTACAATAGAAAACCTCCCGCTGTGCGCCGCAATGGCCGTGCGCCACGGCATGGACGAAACGAAGGCGCTGTATGCAATAACGAGCGCAGCGGCGAAAAACTGCGGCATAGGCGATATTGTCGGAACGATTGAGGTCGGCAAGGACGCGGATATTGCCGTGTTTACCGACTTGCCCGTGAGGTTTGACGCAAGGTGCGTGTATACGTTTGTAAACGGTAAATGCGTGCACAGCCCAAAGGCGGAATAAGCGGCATAAGCCGCCGTGCGGTTTCAAATGGTGCCGGCAGCAGCGCTTTCCGCAAGCCGCTCATACGCCTCCGCGTCCTCGGCCGCAAGCCGCACGGCCTGCTCCGAAAGCAGGGCTTCATAACCGCCGCGTCCGAGCTTTTTTCTGTATTTTGCCAATATTTTTGCCGCCGCGTCATATCCGTCCAGCCGGACGCCGCGGCAGATACGGCGGCTGAGTGCCGGCACTCCCGTGCTGACCTGCATCGTTATTTGGCCCTCGCGTTTCACCGCGCCGTTTATAAAATCCCCTCTGCCGTCAGCCGACATCGCAAGCACGCCGTTTTCCGCCGCATCCCGCAGCACCGCGCCGTTTACGTTTTTATCGTCCGCCGCGGCAATAACAACAAAGCTGCCCTTAATATCGGACGGCACATAAGCCCGTTTTATTATTTCAATATCCGCGCCGCCGCTCAAAAGCCGTATAATACTCTCGCTTATTTCCGGCGCAACGACTCTTACACGCGCGCCGGCGCCGAGCAGCCCGTTTATTTTGCGTGCCGCAACGTTTCCCCCGCCTATTACGGTGCAGAGCTTATTTTCAACTCTCAGCATTACTGGATAATATTTTTCCAATTTATATGCTCCTTATCCGTTAAGCCACTTTGCAACCTGCGGCGCAAAATACGTTATTATCATATCGGCGCCCGCACGGCTTATTGAAATCAGCGATTCCGTAACCGCGCTTTTTTCATCGATGTATCCCGCCGCTGCGGCTGCTTTTATCATCGCATATTCGCCGCTTACCTGATACGCCGCAAGCGGCGCGTGAAACTCACGGCGCATATCGCTTAAAACGTCAAGATACGGCATTGCCGGCTTTACCATTATAATATCCGCGCCCTCATTGATATCGAGCGACGCTTCGATAAACGCTTCGCGGCGGTTGCGGCAGTCCATCTGATACGTTTTCCTGTCGCCGAACGCCGGCGCGGAGCCGGCCGCTTCCCTGAACGGCCCGTAAAACGCCGACGCGTATTTTACGCTGTACGACATTATCAGCGTGTTTTCAAAGCCGCTTTCGTCAAGTGCCGCCCGTATGGACGCCGTGTGCCCGTCCATCATATCGGACGGCGCAACAATATCTGCCCCCGCCTCCGCACAGCTTACCGCCGCCTTTGCAAGCAGCTCAAGCGTCTTGTCGTTATTTACATATCCGTTCTCAACAACTCCGCAGTGGCCGTGGCTTGTATATTCGCAAAGGCATATATCGGTTATGACAACAAGCTCCGGGAAGAGCGATTTTGCAAGCCTTACGGCATTCTGCACTATTCCGTGCGGACAGTACGCGCCGCTTCCCGTTTCGTCCTTTTCTTTCGGTATGCCGAAAAACAAAACGCTTGTTATTCCGAGTCCGGCAATTTCCTTAAGCGCGCACTCGAGATCTTTAAGCGAATACCTCTTTATCCCCGGCATTGCCTCTATGTCCTCAGTTTCGCCTTCCGTTACAAACATAGGGTATATAAGCTTTTTTATATCTATCGAGCTTTCGCTCACAAGGCCGCGTATCGCCGCGTTCAGCCTGTTCCTTCTCGGTCTTTTTATCATTATAGCCATTAACTCCTTCATAAAAATCGTTACTCCGCAAAATAGCGAAATATTTGTTAATAAAATTTTCAGCTGCATTATGTTTTATGTCAACCGCCCGAGTTATCCACGATTTTGATGGATAACTCGCTCCTGGCGCAATTTTCCTTAATAAATTTACGCGCAAAATCGTGGATAACGCCGTGGATAAGTGGATATTTCACACGCTGCGGTGCAAATTATGGTAAACTTTTTTATTTGCAAACGTGATTTTCGAAATTGCATGCGTGATCATTTCCAAAGATTGTACATATCGCACGCTATGCCGTAGGTATAGACGGTGCGGACGTAGTCGGCGTTAAACTGCGCGGCAAGCTCATCGGGGACGGGATCGCCCGCCGGGACAAACAGCGCGGCCCATTTGCAGGCGCCGGCGTTAAAGTCGGACAGCGCGTATATATTTTCGAACGGAGAGCCCTTTGAGAGCTTTGGCCTGTATACGGGAGCGGAATCGGAATAGTAGCTGAGCACTCCGTAGAGATGCGAATCGACAAAGCATATAAGCGCTTCGTATTGAGCCTCGTCGAGATATTGCTTTATATCAAGCTCTGCCGCGTCGTATTCCGTTTTTACGGCCGAAGGATAATTTGCGGCAAAGCCGCTTATGAAAAACAGCGTTATTATAACGGTAACGGCCTTTTTTGTTACAGCGCCCAGCCCTATCGCTCCGGCAGCAATGAGCAGCGGCAGCGACGGAACGGCGTAGCGTTCTATAAAAACGGGGCGTACCGCTATCGACGCCGCAATGCCTATAATATTTGTAAGCACAAATACGAGAGCCGCGCAGGCGGCGATTTTGTTAAGGCGCCTGTCGCCGTTTATTATAAGAGCGGCTGCGGCGCATACGGCAAGAACGGCTATGCCCGTAAGATAAAACGGCGTTATGCCGTCGCAGCCGAACCATACCGTGAAATAATTAAGCACAGCGGACGGCGTTATGGGCGCAATCCAATACGCGTTTTCAACCTTGTCGGCAAGCTGCGAAACAAACGATGCAAGCCACGGAATGTACGCCGTAACGGTCAGCGCCGCCGATACAAGCCACGGCTTTATTTTCTTTATTTTTATGCAGCGGACAAAAAGCATCGCGTAAATTATCCCCGCCGAAACGAGCGCAAAATAATGCGTATACGCGGCAAGCGTGCCGAAAAGCGCAAAAATCAGAAAATCACGGATTCGTCCGCCGCTCTGCGCCGAATAGGCAAAAAGCCCGCAGCCCGTAACAAAAAACGACGCCCAGCCGTACATCCGCACCTCAACGGAAAACGTTGTCATAACGGGAAGCATCGCAAGCATGAGCGCAAACAAAAGCCCCGTTTTTTTGTTTATTGCTTTTGAAAGCTTAAAAAAGCCGAGCAGAAGCGTTAAAAGCAGCGGTATTACGGAAAATATCTTTGCCGCTATGAGGCTGTAGCCGAACGGCGCGGTGAAAATTTTAAGCATAAAATAATAGAGCGGAGGATGGACGTCCTGCGCCGTTATCCGGCATATTTCGCCGAACGAATGCTCTATCATCGCCATCGAATACGCTTCGTCATACCAGACGGCGCCGTTAAACATGAGCAGCGTATACGATACGGCGGCAAATATAAATATACATATAAATGAAAGGTTATATAGCTTTTTCAATTTTTCATACTCCGATACTTACTTTTCCATGTTCTCTATGTTCGTTTCGCGCGTTATATAAATCGGGCGGCGCTTTGTTTCCATATATGTTTTTGAAAGATACTGGCCGATTACGCCTATCGAGAAAAGCTGTACGCCCGAAAGCAGGAAGATCACGCACATCATCGACGGATAGCCGGCAACGGGATCGCCCCATATAAGCGTTTTTGCAACTATGACAACTATAAGCACAACGGCTATAAGGCAGAATATAAGCCCGAACACCGACGCAATCGAAAGCGGTACGGTTGAAAACGCCATTATTCCGTCGAGCGAATACAGAAGCAGCTTTGAAAAGCTCCATTTTGTTTCTCCGGCGCTGCGCCCGATGTTTTGATATGATATCCAATGCGTTTTAAAGCCCACCCAGCTGAATATGCCTTTCGAAAAACGGTTATATTCGCGAAGGCTGAGCACGGCGTCAACCATGCTGCGCGTCATAAGGCGGTAATCGCGCGCGCCGTCAACTATTTCGGTCGATGATATTTTGTTTATTATTTTATAAAAAAGCCTTGCGAAAAACGAACGTATTTTAGGCTCTCCCTCACGCGTTGCACGGCGCGTTGCAATGCAGTCGTACACGCCCTTTTTAAGCTCCGCGTACATCTGCTTGAGCAGCGCGGGCGGGTCCTGAAGGTCCGCGTCCATAACGGCCGCGTAATCGCCCGTTGACGCTTCAAGTCCGGCAAGCATTGCCGCTTCTTTTCCGAAGTTACGTGAAAATGAGATAAATTTTACGTTTTCGTCGCGTTTTGCAAGCGATTTTACAACAAAAAGCGTATCGTCCGAAGAACCGTCGTCGATAAATATAAGCTCGTAAACGGCGTCCATTTCGCCGAACACGCGCGTAAGCTCATTATAAAATGCCGGTATCGACGCGCCCTCGTTAAAGCACGGCACAACGATCGATATTGTATCGGATTTTTTTTCATTCATGTTTATTTACACTTCCTTTAATCCCAAATTAAGCGTTTTATCCGTTATTTGCGGCACGTATCACGCCTTCCTCGGAAGGGAAAATATGCGCCGCTTTCTTATGCGCCCGTCACTGTCTGCTCCGGGCTGGTAACGCACGCTGCGCGTTAAGGCCCTTCTGCAGACAGATGACGTGCGCGAAAAGATAAGGCAGCTGTTGTCTGTTACACGAAATGTTCGGTGCAGCAAGCGAAACGCGCACCGTCTTCGTGCACACGATAAAAGCTTTTTGCTTATGTTCGTGCGCGTGGTGTGCGTGAGCGCAGCAAGGCGATTTTTGAGCGGAACAGATAACAGCTGCCGTTTTGCGCCAACGGGGCTCCGTCCCGGGGCAATATCACGCTCTTTCAAGCGTAAACGTAAACTTGGTATACTTCACGTTTGAGCCTTCCTTTGTTTCAACGCTCTCAACCCAGACGCTCTGCTTATGCAGCACCATTATATTTTTAACAAGCGACAGTCCTATGCCGGCGCCGCTTTTTTCGCTTGTTCGCGATTTATCCGTTTTATAGAACCTGTTGAATATACTGCTCAGCTCGGAGCTGTCTATGCCGTCGCCGAAATTGCCTATGGAAACGTATGCCTTGCGCTTTTCCGTCCACGTTGATATGCCCATGGTCGTATTCGGATATGAGAATTTTATTGCGTTATCCATAATATTTAAAATAACGCGCTTGATCGAATCCCTGTCGGCAAGCACCTTCAGCTCGTCCGACTTAAAGTCAACGTTAAGGTCAAGATTCTTTTCGCATATGCGGCTTTCAAGACCTATTATACAGGTGCGTATAAGCTCGTTTATATCAAACTCGGTTATATCGAGCTTATATTCGCTCGAGGACATTTTTGTCATCTCAAACATATCGTTTACAAGCTTTGTGAGCCGTCTTGATTCGTCAAGCACTATTTTCAAATAATATTCGTGCTTCTCGGGCGGGATTGTCCCGTCAAGAATACCCTCAACAAAGCCCGATATGCTCGTCATCGGCGTCCTCAGCTCATGCGAAACGTCGCTTACAAAGCCGGAACGCTGCTTTTCGAGCTCGCCCATGCTCTTTGCCATAAAGTTAAAGCTCGACGCAAGCTGGCCTATTTCATCGTTCGATTCCACCTCAACGCGCTTGCCGAAATTGCCCGCGGCAATATCCCGCACGGCATTGTTTATACGGCTTATCGGGCGCGATATGCTCAGCGACTGGAAATATACCATAACAAACGCAAACGCCATCGATACAAGCGCGACGATTATAAACACGTACATAAGCTCCATTGCCGTTTTCTGCATTTCGGGCAGAAACATATTGAAAAACGCGCTGCCTATCCTTGTGCCCTGATAATATATCGGAAAGCCGACCGTGAGCATATTCCTTGCATACTGACCGTTGAAATCGCCTTTTTTCACTATGCGGCTCTTTGTCAGAAGCTCCTCCATATACTCCGCCGGCACGCTTGTGATCTGCGCCGTGCTTTCGGTCACTTCGCCGTCGTTGTTTGTTATTACCACATCGGCGTCAAGGAAGCTGCTCCAGAACTGTAGCATGCTTTTAAAGGCTATGCGCGTTCTTATATCGTTTGCTTCGATGTGCGTTGCGCCCGTCCAGTGCTCCACGTTGTCCGCCATTGCCGTTGCCGACTCTATCTTCTGCTTTTCTATAAAGCTGTTCATAAAGATCATCGACGGTACCGACACGCACAGAAGCACAACGACAAGTATCATGCTGTAGGCAAAAAACAGCCGCCTGAATATCGACGTTTTATGCGTATTCATACAATTATCATCTCACTTCGAATTTGTAGCCGACGCCCCATACGGTTTTGAGCTGCCAGTTTGCATCCTCAACGTTTTCGAGCTTTTCCCTTAAGCGCTTTATATGCACGTCCACCGTTCTCGAATCTCCGAAATAGTCAAAGCCCCACACCTCCTCAAGCAGCTGCTCGCGCGTGAACACCCTGTTCGGATTTGACGCAAGGAAGAATAAAAGCTCAAGCTCCTTGGGCGGTATTTCCGTTATTTTCCCGTTTATTTTAAGCTCGTAATTTGAAAGGTTTATTGAGAGATTATTGTAATTTATCTCCTTTGCGGCGTCGGCGTCCTTTGTGTCGCTGCGGCGCAGCACCGCCTTAACGCGCGCTATAAGCTCCTTTGTTTCAAACGGCTTTACCATATAATCGTCCGCTCCGAGCTCAAGACCGAGAACCTTATCGAACGTTTCGCCCTTTGCCGTCAGCATTATTATCGGCACGTTTGACGTTTTGCGTATTTCGCGGCACACGTCCCAGCCGTCCATTTCGGGCATCATAACGTCAAGTATTATTATTGCCGGCGACTCCGACTTGAATTTTTCCACTGCCTCGCGTCCGTTTGACGCCGTTGCAACCGTAAAGCCCTCTTTTTCAAAATACAGCTTTATAAGCTCCGCGATATGCGCGTCGTCATCCACAACAAGCACTTTATTGTTCTGCATATTCCCATGCCTCCCTGTTTGTTTTTTGGGGCATATAACAGCGTTTTATGTACCGTTCCGCAAAATCAAACATTTTGCCGCCCCTTTGTATCACACTTATTATACCATATAACAGAAAAATAATAAAGAGTATTGCTAAATTTTTTTTAATGATGTATAATGTATATCAGACACATTTTACATTCTATTAACAGAACATTCACAGAAAGGATAATATCATTATGAAGCTTGGAATAGTAGGACTTCCCAACGTCGGCAAGTCCACATTGTTTAACGCAATAACGCAGGCGGGCGCGGAATCGGCAAACTACCCGTTCTGCACGATAGAGCCGAACGTGGGGATCGTTGACGTCCCCGATGAGCGCCTTGACCGTCTTGCCGAAATGTATAACCCGAAAAAAGTTACGCACGCATATATCGAATTCGTTGACATTGCCGGCCTTGTGAAGGGCGCGTCAAAGGGCGAAGGCCTGGGAAACAAGTTCCTTTCGCATATACGTGAGGTTGACGCGATAGTTCACGTTGTCCGCTGCTTTGAGGACCCGAACATAACTCACGTTGACGGCTCCATAGACCCGATACGCGACATTGAAACGATAAATCTCGAGCTTATCTTCTCCGACCTTGAGATGATCGAGCGCCGTATAGACCGCACAAAAAAGGCGATGAAGGGCGACAAGTCGCTTGCATCGGAGCTCTCGCTTCTGGAGCGCGTAAAGGCGCACATGGAGGAGGGCAAACCCGCAAGAACGCTTTCCTATACGGAGGACGAAGCAGCGGTAATGAAGGACATTTTCCTCATTTCGATGAAGCCGGTAATATATGCCGCAAACGTCGCCGAGGAGGATTTCGCAAACGGCATCGAAAACAACGAATACGTTTCGCGCGTTAAGGAATTTGCCGCAGCGGAAAATTCGCAGGTAATGCCCGTTTCGGCAAAAATAGAAGAAGAAATAGCTCAACTTGACGGCGAGGAGCGCGATATGTTCCTTGAGGAATTAAACATGAGCGAATCGGGGCTTGACAGGCTCATAAAGGCAAGCTACACGCTTTTGGGGCTCATAAGCTATCTTACGGCGGGCGAACCGGAGGTCCGCGCATGGACGATAAAGAAGGGCACAAAGGCGCCGCAGGCTGCCGGAAAAATCCATTCCGATTTTGAGCGCGGCTTTATACGCGCCGAGGTTGTTCATTACGACGACCTCATGGAATGCGGCTCGATGGCCGCCGCAAAGGAAAAAGGCCTTGTCAGAAGCGAGGGCAAGGATTACGTTATGCAGGACGGCGACGTTGTGCTGTTTAGGTTTAACGTATAAAAGCACTGCCGAAAGGAAGGCCGCAAAATGATTTTTTCGGTTATCGTTACGGCCGCTATATTGATCGTCATTGCCGCCGCCTGTATACGCACCGTCTGTATAAGCGGCGGCTTCGGCATGAGCGGCCGCTCAAAACTGCTCTGCACGGCGCATACGCACAGCCCCGACGCGGCAAGGCGCTCAACTTATATAAAGATATTCGGCGCCGCCCAAGCCTTGTAACACGCTACGCGATATGGATACCGCAAATATTTGCAATAGCCTTCTGCGCGCTCAATATGCTGTACGGCGTCAACAAAACGCGCACAATGTACATGGGCTATCTTATCCCGTATCTTCTCGTAAACATTTCCGCCTCATGGCCCATCAGCGGCGGGCGGTATATGAGCGCGGCGCTGCCGATGTTTATGATAATGGGCGGATGCAGCGAAAAATATGATACCGGGGCCGCTGCATATATGATGATTTCGGGGATACTGTACGGCGTATTTCTCGCCGGATTTTTCATGCAGCGGTCGATCATATAAAGGAGTTCTTGTTTTATGGCCGAACAGATACGTTTTATAAAAAAAGCATATTCGCGCGCACAGAAAAAGGTATATCCCGCGCACGAGCAGTTCCGCGTCTGCATGGCGCTGGCGTTTATAGGCGGTTTTCTTGAAGCGTACACATACATTTTAAAGGGGAATATTTTCGCAAACGCACAGACGGGAAATTTTGCGCTTATGGCGCTTAATCTTGCATATTTCAAAGAGCCGCTGCAGGCTCTTTACTACCTGATACCGATAAGCGCATACGTTATAGGCATACTTTTGACCGTTGAGATGCCGCGCCGCTTTAAGGGGCGCATAAGCTGGTATACGCTTTTTATGATAATACAGTTCTGCGTATTTGCCGCCGTCGGCTTTCTGCCCGAAAGTGTGCCGCACAGCGTGACGACAGTATCGGTGGCGTTTCTCTGCGCAATGCAGTACAACACCTTTAAATCGTGCCGCGGCGTTACGATGTCAACCGTATTCTGCACAAACAACCTCCGCCAGTTTGCCATATCGGCGGCGCAGCGCCGTCACGGCGACAAAAACGCCGTTATACGGCGCGGCATACTTTACCTTGCGAACATATTCTTTTTCGTTTTCGGAGCGGCTTCGGGCGGCGCGCTCATTTCTGTTCTGCAGGCTCACGGTCTTGCCGGCGAATATTCCATATGGCTCTGCTGCCTGATACTTATCCCCGCGGGACTGTATACGCATTTTCATAAGCCGGAATATAACAATATAATTTAAAGGACAATTCAAAATGCAAACAAAAAAGCTTTCTTTATCAAACCCGGACGGCAGCAGCAATTTAATATACTGTGCGGCGGCGGGCGTATTTACGGCAGCGCTGCTGCTTATCCTGCAGGCGCTGACGGATCAATGGTTCTTCAGCCCTCAGCCGTACAATTCATATATCCTTCAGGCACAGTCATGGCTTGAAGGGCGGCTCGACCTCGGGCAAAACTATGAATATCTTGAGCTTGCGGTATACAGCGGCAAATATTTTGTAAGCTTTCCGCCGTTTCCTTCGTATATTATGCTGCCGTTTGTCGCCCTGGGGCTGCTCTCGTGCGACGGAGCGATTGCATTTGTTTCCGCGGTGCTCGGCGCCGTGTTTGCATACAGGCTCGCGGCTGAATTTATAAAAGACAAAAAATTCGCGCTTATGGCGGCGCTGCTTGTTACGGCCGGCTCCAACTGGCTTTTTACCGCCGTAAACGCATGGGTGTGGTTTATAGCCCAAAACCTCGCGTTCACGCTTACGGTGTCGTCGCTTTTTTACGCTATCCGCGGGAGGGCGGGAGTATCGTTTGCGCTGTGGGCGTGCGCCGTCGGCTGCCGTCCGTTTCAGATCATTTATATAGCCGTAATACTGTTTTTGCTGTACCGCGCATACAAGGCGCGTCAGCCGCACATGACGGCCGCGGAAATGATACGCGCGCATATCTCCGCCGTTATTCCCGCGTGCTGCATTGCAGTATCGTATATGGCGCTTAATTATGCGCGGTTCGGGAGCATTGCCGAATTCGGGCATAATTATCTCCCCGAGTTCATGCGCGTTGATACGGGGCAGTTCAACATAGAATATATAAAGCAAAATTTCGGGAATCTTTTCCGCCTGCCGGAGATCTCGGACGGAAAAATCGTATTCCAAAGCGCAGACGGCTTTTGCATGTTTATTGCAAGCCCCGTGCTTATTTCGTTTTTTGCGTATTGGTTCGGCGCAATGATACGCGGCACAAAAGAGGAGCGGCTCGCGCTTGCCGGCGTCATGCTGCTGTTCTGGATTCATATGGTATCGATAACTGCGCATAAAACGATGGGCGGCTCGCATTACGGCAACAGATACGTTACGGACGCGCTGCCGTCCGTTTTTGCCGCGCTTTGCTTTGTGATTGGGAAGTATAAACGAGGAAGGATAATAAATGCCGTCCCGCTTGCCTGCGGCATGGCGCTCAACATTTACTGGGTTTTGATTTATTTTTAACGTCGGCTCCGGGACCTTCAGCCGCAACAGCAGCCCCGGGGGTTCCAAAGGGGGCGGAGCCCCCTTTGAAAAAAGAAAAAGGCGCGCACAAAATGCGCGCGCCGTCAACTCAAACCTTTGACCCGTCATTTAACTTATTCAGATCCTTCATGCTTATCGTCCTTGTATGCTTCGTATGCGACCATTCAGTCTTGTTTTTATCAACCATTCCCTGTATCGCTATCGGTATCCATGTGAAGTTGTAAACCATATACCCGAGATAATACGGTATCATGATAGGCTTTATTTCACGCCGCTCATACCATATCACAAACGGAGTGTACAGGAACTGAATAATAACTATCGTGTTCCATATCCACGGGCTGTCAAAAAGGTACGACATCTGCACAAAGCCTATGTCGCCGTCCGGATAAAACGACTGCGCATACGCAAAGAACGTTATTATACCGAGCGCGATTATCCTTATCGGCTGAACAAGATACGTTGCACAGTCTATGCAGCTGAGCTTTCTTTCTTTTATACCCTTCTTGATAAGCGGGAAGAAATACCGCGTCGCCACATCCCAGTGACCCTGCATCCAGCGTTTTCTCTGCCGCCACGACTGCACAAGCGTAAGCGGCTTTTCGTCGTATATCTTTGCATCGTAAGCGAACGCGACCTTTTCGTCGTTTAACGAAAGCTTCATCGTAAATTCCATGTCCTCCGTAAGGCACGTTGCGCCCCAGCCGAGCTTCTTTAACGTGTCAACGGCTATTATAAAGCCTGTTCCCGAGAGCTCGCAGCAAAGCCCGAGCTTATAGCGCGAAAGCTGGAACGTCCTGTTTACGCACCAGAAACAGAACGAATACGATGCGCTTATCCATGAATCGTAAGGATTTTTGCTGTCAAGAAAGCCCTGAACAACCTTAAATCCCTGGTTTGCCCTCTTGTTCATAGCCTTCAAGTAGCCCGGGTCAACAAGATTATCCGCATCAAATACGGATATGTAATCGTATTGCTTTTCCATTTTATAAAGCTTCTCAAAGAACCACTCGAGCGCAAAGCCCTTGCCGCGCTTATTTTTATCCTCGCGCTCATAAACTATCGCTCCCGCCTCTTTTGCGCGGAGCGCGGTTTTGTCCGTGCAGTTGTCGGCAATGACGAACACGTCGAAAGCATCGCGGTCATAATCCATTTCCATAAGCGACTCAACCATGTTCCCTATAACGGCTTCTTCGTTATGAGCGGAAACTATAAGCGCAAACTTATGCGTTTTGTTCGTAAGCTGCTTATGCTTATCCTTTACGGGCAAAAAGCCGTAAATTCCCACAATAAAATAATAAAGACCGATCGAAAGCGAAAATACCTGAAGTATAATGCTGAGCACGGTCAGAAAAGATATATCGTTTGGCATTTTAAGACCCCCATCGTTATGCGCTTTTTTGCGCAGCCTTCTGATGAATTTTAACCTCACTGAACTATTTTACTATGTTTCACCGAAAAAATCAATAGCTACTTATCAAAAACCGAGAATTTACAAAAAGATTGTGCAACATCGTTATATTTAATGTCCCGCACAGGTGTTTTTTATATTTTTTGTCCGCCGCGCCGGTGTAATAATAAAATTTTTATGAACATAATAAAAAAGGTCTTTAAAAATGCGTTCCGCCGTGGTATAATAATATTTAACGGCAAATGAAAACACTTACTGAAAATACTTTATTATATTTACACGGACTGCCGACAACAGAAAGGATACTTAAAAAATGGAATTATGTGCAAGATGTCATAAGAACCCGGCGGTTCTTTACATCACAAAAATGGAGGGCAACAAGACAACAAGCGAGGGTCTTTGCCTTTCGTGTGCAAAATCATTGGGGATAAAGCCGCTCAACAACATGATTGAGCAGCTCGGGGTAAATGACGAGGATATAGACACTCTGAACAGCCAGATGTCGGAGTTTATAGAAAATATGGGCGGCGCGGGCGGTTTGAACGACCTGAGCGGGCTTATGGGCATGGATATGTCAGAATTCGAAAACGAAAACGAAGAAGGCGGCGCGGCAACGGCTCCGCTCAACAAAATGCTCGGCGGGCTTTTCGGCAACCTGCGTCCCGACCGGGACGGCGCGGACTCAAACGACGCAAAAACGGACAATATCCCGAGACGTCCGTCACGGGCAAACAAAAAGCGCAAAAAGAGCATGCTCGATACTTACGGCACCGATCTTACGGCGAAGGCCGCGGCCGGCCAGGTTGACAGAGTTGTAAACAGAAACAGCGAAATAGACCGCGTTATACAAATACTTAACAGGCGTTCAAAAAACAATCCCGTGCTTTTGGGCGAGCCGGGCGTCGGCAAAACGGCCGTTGCCGAGGGGCTTGCGTGCAGGATATTCGAGCATCAGGTGCCGCCGAAGCTTTTCGGCTGCCGGCTTTATCTTGTGGATTTTGCCGCGCTCGTTGCGGGAACGCAGTTCCGCGGTCAGTTTGAGGCGCGCCTGAAGAGCCTTTTGAACGAAGCCGCGGAGGAGGGCAACGTAATACTTGTCATAGACGAGATTCACAACATCGTTGCCGCGGGCGACGCCGAAGGCGCAATGTCGGCGGCAAACATCTTAAAGCCGGCGCTTGCAAGAGGTGAAATACAGATAATCGGAGCAACAACGCTCACGGAATACAGGAAGCATATAGAGAAGGACAGCGCATTGGAGCGCCGATTCCAGCCCGTGCTTATAGACGAGCCTTCGATTGAGGAGAGCATAGAAATTCTTGAGGGCATAAAGGACTATTACGAAACATACCATCACGTTAAAATAAGCAGAAAAATAATAGAGGACGCCGTAAGGCTTTCGGAGCGTTATATAACGGACCGTTTCCTGCCCGACAAAGCCATAGACGTAATAGACGAGGCCGGCTCGCGCGTAAATCTCAGAAACAAAGAGCTTTACGAAGCGACGCTTATGGAGGACAAAATAAAAGAGCTTGACGACAAGCTTGACAACGCAACCCAGAACGGCGATTTTGAGCTTGCGGCAGAAATCAAAACGGAAAAACTGAGGCTCGAGGCCGAGCTTTCGGCCGTCAGGGAAAAGGCGTCGCAGGCGGAAATAACGTTTGACGATATTGCAGCCGTTGTTGAGGGCTGGACAAAAATACCCGTTCACCGCCTTACCGAGGACGAATCGGATAAGCTGTTGAATCTTGAGGAGCGCATACACAAGCGCGTTATAGGCCAGGACGAAGCCGTAAATTCCGTCGCAAAGGCGATACGCCGCGGCAGAGCCGATATAACAACAAGAAAGCGTCCCGTTTCGTTTATATTTGCCGGCCCCACGGGCGTCGGCAAAACGGAGCTTGTGAAAACCATTGCGGAGGTAATGTTCGGGAACGAGGAAGCGCTTATACGCATCGATATGTCGGAGTACATGGAAAAGCACGCCGTATCGAAGCTCATAGGCTCGCCGCCGGGATATGTCGGCTACGACGACGCCGGGCAGCTGACCGAAAAAGTCCGCAGGAAGCCGTATTCCGTAATACTGCTTGACGAAATAGAAAAGGCCCACCCCGAGGTGTTTAACATATTCCTTCAGATACTCGACGACGGGCGCATTGCCGACAGCCACGGCAAAATAGTAAATTTCGAAAACACAATAATTATAATGACGACAAACGCCGGCACCGAATTTTCATCAAACGGCCTTGGCTTTGCCTCGGACAGCGGCGTTCATATGACGGACAACGTGCAAAAGAGCCTTAAGCAGTTCTTTAAGCCGGAGTTCTTGAACAGGATAGACGATATTATAACGTTCAAGCCGCTCACAAAGCCCGAATTAAGGCAGATAATAGACCTGCTCTTAAAGGATATAACGGATAAAATATCGGAAAAGGGCGCGTCGTTTACAGTTACGGAAGACGCAAAGGAGGTAATCCTCGAGCAGGGCTACGACGCAAAATACGGCGCACGCCCGTTAAAGCGCGCCATACAAAAGCTGCTTGAGGATAAGCTTGCGAAGCTGTCGCTTACCGGCGGCATAAAAGCGGGCGGCTCCGTAACGGCAGGCGTTGAAAACGGCGAAATCGTATTATACGTTCAGTAATTTGCGGGCATTGTAACAAAAGCGGAGCATACCTCATATACTATATTAAAATATAGTGTTTGGATGTGATGCGCATGATAAATTTCTGCATGAGAGGCTGCTCAAAGGCCGTCGGGCTTGCCGCGCTGTCATTCTGCGCCGGCATGCTTGCGGGGCTGTTCCTGCCCCTTGCGGCCGTAGCGGTTATAGAGCTTATTTTGCTTATCGTATTCGGGTATCTTTGCCTTTTCAAATGGTAGGCAAAGACCGTATTTTAAGGAGGTATGCACCGTGAAAGTTGTTGTTGTCAAAATGCCGAAATTTTTAAGAGGGATTGCCAAGGTAATCTTCGGAATGTAATTCATGGCTGCCGCTTTTTAGCGGCAGCCTTATATGTTCCGGCGCTGCCCGCGGCCTACAATATCATTCATTATTTCCGTTTCGGTTTTTATATTTTTTATTTCGCCGTTATCGTTTTCTATATACACAATGCCGTAATACCGCGGAGCAAATCGCGCCGCAATGCTTTTTTTATCGTCGCGCTCGGACACGACAAAATGCTTTATCCTGCGTTTTTTCTTTTTTTCGTAAAACATCAGCTCCCTTACAAAATCAACGTCGTACTTTTCATTCTGCGCAAAAACGGAGCAGAAAAGGAACGCGGCAAGCAGCATAATGGAAAAATTAAATTCGGTAACGTATACGGCATACGCCCCGAAAGCGAGCATGGCCGCCGCAAGCACCGCGGAAACGCCTTTCATTACGCGACCCGCGCTTTTGCTTCCCAAAAAATACGAAAGCAGCTTTTTTGCGGCAACGCCGCCGTCAAGCGGATAGACGGGCAGCATATTCGATACAAAAAGCATTATGTTCGACGCATACATCAGCTGAAAAACAGGCTGCCTGTATACGCCGTACAAAAAGAGCGACATAAGCGCAAGCATACAATTAAGCAGCGGGCCCGCCATATACAGTATAAGCTCGTCTGCAAGGCTGTGGACAAATTTATTTTTAAGCTTTAAATTTACTCCGTACGGATAAAATACGATCCTGTCGGTTTTTAAGCCTATAAAAACCGCCGCCGCCATGTGCGCCGCTTCGTGGGCCGCCATGACGGCGTAGGTAAAAAGATATACGGCGGCGCGGCTGTTCAGCGCGCACACCGCAAGCATTATAAGAGTAGAAAAATGAATATACAGCTTTGACGTAATCCTTATCATAACGCACCCTCCGCCGTATATTATATTCGGGTAAAATTCATTTGATTATATTTAATTTTAAATTCATCTCCGCTCAACAGCCTCGTAAGAGCCTAAGAATTTATAATATTCCGTGCTGCCGCGAAGCTTTTCAAGCGCAAAATATATATTGGCGTCGTCAATATTGCCTTCAACGTCTATAAAGAATATATATTTCCCAAGCTCGTCCTTCAGCGGGCGCGATTCTATCTTTACCATATTTATCGACGCACCGGCAAAAAGCTTCAGCGCACCGTAAAGCGCGCCCGGCTTGTTTTCAAGCGTAAACGCAATCGATGTTTTGTCATGGCCGGTAACGTGACGGCTCATATTTTTTTCAACAATAACAAACCGCGTGCAGTTGCTGTGCTCATCGGCGCAGTCAGGTATTAAAATGTCAAGACCGTACAGCGCCGCGCTCGCCTCCGAGCCTATGCAGGCAACGCTGCCGTCGCCTTCGGCCGTGCGCTGCGCCGCCGCAGAGGTTGACGCGGCGCTCTCTGTCCGAACCTCCGGGAATTTTTCCGCAAGAAGCTTTGAACACTGACCGAGCGGCTGAGGATGCGACGTAATAAGCTTTATATCCTCCGCCGCCGCGCCCTTTTTAACGAGCAGGTTTTCCTTTATCCAAAGGATATGCTCTCCCGTTATATACACGTCCGCCTCAAGCGCCAGCGTATCGAGCGTTGCATTGACGCTGCCCTCTATCGAATTTTCTATCGGCACTATCGCCGCGTCCGTTTCGCCCGCATCCACGGCTTCTATAAGGCGCGGCATTGAATGATACTGCACAAGCTCATATCTGCCGTCCGCCCACTCAAGCGCCGCCTGGTGGGAGAACGTCCCCTCGGGGCCCAAATAGCCCAATTTCTTTGCCATTATAACAGCTTCCTTCCCACTGCCTTCGCTATCGGGTCAAGCTCCTTCATAAGCGAATCGAATTTTTCGGGCTTCAGCGACTGCGCGCCGTCCGACGCCGCCTTTTCGGGGCAGTTATGAACTTCTATCATAAGTCCGTCCGCGCCCGCCGCTATTGCGGCTTTCGCTATGGCCGGAACGTATTTATACGTTCCCGACGCATGGCTCGGGTCGCCTATTATCGGCAGATGCGTAAGCTCCTTTGCAACCGGTATGGCGCTTATGTCAAACGTATTCCTCGTTGCCGTTTCATACGTCCTTATTCCGCGCTCGCAGAGGATTACCTTTTCATTTCCCTCGCTCATTATATATTCCGCCGCCATAAGCCATTCCTCCATGGTGGACGCAAGGCCGCGCTTTAAAAGTATCGGCTTGTTGCATTTGCCGACCTCCTTTAAAAGCTGGAAGTTCTGCATATTTCTCGCGCCTATCTGCATGATGTCGGCAAAATTCGCCACAAGCTCAACGTCTCTCGTATCGAGAACCTCCGTGCATATGGGCATTTTAAGCTCATGGCCGCTGTTGTACATTATTTTCAGGCCGTCGCCGGCAAGTCCCTGGAACGAATACGGCGACGAACGCGGCTTAAACGCCCCGCCTCTGAGTATATTTGCTCCCGCCTCCTTGCACAGGCGGCTTACCTCGGTAAACTGCTCCTGGCTCTCTATTGCGCACGGGCCGGCAAACACGGCAAGCTGATCGCCGCCCACCGTCACGCCGTGCCCCACTTCTATAACGGACGGCGTTTTCTTCATTTCCTTTGACGCAAGCTTATACGGGCGCATGATGGGAACCACGCTTTCAACGCCCTTAAGCGTTGTTATCTGGTTCATGCTGAGCTGTCTTTTATCGCCTATCGCGCCTATAACGCTCTTTGCCTCGCCCACTATCGGATGCGTTTTAAAACCGAAATCCCTCAAAACGTGCTCGACGTTTTTTATCTGTTCCTCGGTTGCGTCATCCTTCATTATGATAATCATATTATACGTTCACCTCTCTGTTTTTTATCATTTCTTCAAGCGGCGGCGCCGATTTTTTGCGCCGCAAATGATATTATAGCGGCTTTTTTGCCGATCTTCAATATTTTTTTATTCCCTTATCTGGCCGTTTCCGTGTACGATATATTTCATCGACGTAAGCGCTTCAAGCCCCATCGGCCCTCTTGCGTGCATTTTCTGCGTGCTTATGCCTATTTCCGCGCCGAAGCCGAACTCGAAGCCGTCGGTAAAGCGCGTTGAAGCGTTTACGTATACGGCAGCCGCGTCAACGCGGTTCAGGAATTTTTCAGCCGCCTCATAGCTGTCGGTGACTATTGCCTCGGAATGCTTTGTGTTGTATTTGTTTATATGCTCTATCGCTTCGTCAACGCCGTCAACGACTTTGGCTGCTATTATATAATCGTTGTATTCGGTGTAATAATCCTCGTCGTCCGCGTCGTTTACATCGCCGTAATATTCCTTTGAAGCCTTATCGGCCCTTATTTCGACGTTTGCCTTTTTCAGCGCGTCAAAAACCATCGGCACAAACTTATCGGCTATCTTTTTGTCAACAAGCAGCGTTTCCGCGGCATTGCATACCGACGGGCGCTGTACCTTTGCGTTCATGACGATTTTAAGCGCCATATCGAGATCCGCCGCGCCGTCAACGTAAACATGGCAGTTGCCGGCAGCCGTTTCAACAACGGGTACCGTTGCGTTTTCAACGACGCTTTTTATAAGCCCCTTGCCGCCGCGCGGAATAAGAAGGTCTATATAGCCGTTCATTTTCATAAGCTCAGTTGCCGTTTCTCTTGACGTATCCTCGATAACATTCAGCGTACCTTCGGGCATTCCCGCGCCGTATGCCGCCTCCTGCATTATTTTCATAAGCATTTTGTTTGAATTTATCGCTTCCTTGCCGCCGCGCAGTATGCAGGCGTTCGACGTTTTAAGGCAAAGAACGGCAGCGTCAACCGTGACGTTCGGGCGCGCCTCGAATATTATCGCAATAACGCCCATCGGAACGCGCTGCTGACCTATAAGCAGGCCGTTTGGGCGCTTCCACATTTTTATCACTTCGCCTATCGGGTCGTTTAACGCCCTTACCTGCCTTACGCCCTCGGCCATGCCCTTTATTCTTTCGGGCGACAGCGCAAGCCTGTCTATCATGGCTTTTCTTACGCCGTTTTCCTCGGCCGACGCAAGGTCAAGCCTGTTCGCTTCGATTATTTCATCGGTTCTTGCTATAAGCGCGTCGGCTATTGCGTCGAGCGCCGCATCCTTTGTTACGGTATCGACCGCCGTAAGCCTTGACGCCGCGTCCCTTGCAAGCGTCCCCTTTAAAAGCAGCTCCTCTGTCATTTTTCCCTCTCCTCTCTCAGCTTTCGCTTTCATGAAAATTATTTGATACAAACAGCGTTCCCGCCTGCTTGCCGTCAAGCAGCTCGTAAAGCGTTTCTATATGCTGCCCGTTTGCTATTACCATGTGTATACCGGCAGACGTTGCCGTTTTTGCGGCGTCAAGCTTTGTTACCATGCCGCCGGTGCCCTGCTTTCCGGCGCTCCCCGCCGCCATGCTGCGGACCTTGTCTATGTCGTATACCACGCTCAGAAGCTCCGCGTCGCTGCACTTGTGCGGGTCCGCGCTGTACAGCCCGTCTATATCGGAAAACAACACAAGCAGATCCGCGTCAACCGATGCTGCAACAAGCGCCGACAGCGTATCGTTATCGCCTATCTCCACCTCGTCTATCGCAACGGTGTCGTTTTCGTTTACTATAGGTATTATGCCCATTTCAAGCAGCGTTTCTATTGTGTTTTTCATATTGCGCTTGCGCTTTGGCACGGCAATATCGTCCTTTGTGAGAAGTATCTGCGCAACCGTGTTGTTGTACGCCGAAAATACCTTATCGTAAAGATACATAAGCTCGCACTGCCCTACGGCCGATACCGCCTGACGCTCCTTTGTTGACGTCGGGCGCTCCGAAAGCCCGAGCTTTCCCACTCCGACGCCTATCGCTCCCGAGGATACGAGTATTATCTCCTTGCCCTGATTATGAAGATCGCTCAAAATTATCGCAAGACGGTCTATTATTTTTAAATTCATCTTTCCCGTGCCGTAAGTAAGCGTTGATGTGCCCACCTTTACGACGATCCTGTGCGCCGAAGCAACGTCCTTTAACGCCGCCGCGGTCATTGCGTTTTCCATTCGGTTTTCTCCCTTTCACTTGTTTAAACGGTATGCCGCTTTCGCCTTTTTTGCCGAAAACGTCAGTTACTACTAATT
>DVLU01000030.1 GCA_018715365.1 Candidatus Ornithomonoglobus intestinigallinarum
AGCGCACGTCATCTGTCTGCGGAAGGGCCTTAACGCGCATCGTGCGTTACCAGCCCGGAGCAGATAGTGACGGGCGCTCGCGGGGCGGCGCATATTTCCCCTTCCGAGGAATGTATGTGCAGCGTAACATCCTTTCCGAGGAAGGGGTGATATGCGCCGCGAATAAAAAGCGCCGCCCCGGGGGTTCCAAAGGGGGCGGAGCCCACTTTGAAAAAAAAGAAAATCACCGGGGTTCCAAAGGGGCGAAGCCCCTTTGAAAAAAAACAAAACGATGAAGGAAGTGAAATAAATGCTGAAAAAGGGTCTCGGAAAGGGCCTCGACATGCTCTTTGAGAGCGCTCCTCATGAGGACGAAGCGGCAGCCGAAAGCTCCGTTTCACCGCAGGACGTTTCCGAAACGCAGCTTACGCTTATAGAGCCGAACAGAAACCAGCCACGGCGCAGCTTCGATCCCGAAAAAATCGACGAGCTTGCGCAGTCGATACGCGAGCACGGCCTTATCCAGCCGATAATAATAACGCCCGCACAAAACGGACGCTATACGATAGTCGCCGGGGAACGCCGCTGGCGCGCAGCAAAAAAGGCGGGCTTAAAAACAGTCCCGACAGTGATACGCGAATACTCACCCGAGGAAACGGCGCAGATCGCCCTTATAGAAAACCTTCAGAGAGAGGATTTGAACCCTATCGAAGAAGCCGCCGGCTACAGGCGGCTGATGGACGAGTTTTCGCTTACGCAGGAAGCCGTCAGTGAAAAAATAGGCAAAAGCCGAAGCGCCGTTGCAAATTCGCTTCGTCTGCTTTCGCTTGACGATGAGCTTCAAAAGCTTGTTTCCGACGGCAAAATATCGGGCGGTCACGCAAGAGCGCTGCTTGCCGTCGGCGATAACGATGCACGCCGTGAGCTTGCCGATAAAATAATCTCCGGCGGCCTGAACGTCCGTCAGGCGGAAACGCTCGCAAAAAAGCTTTCAAAGCCAAAGCGGACAAAACCGCAGCAGCCGCCGAACGACGCATACACGGCTGAGCTTGAACGTATAGGCGACCGCATATCGTCGGAGCTCGGCACAAAAGTCAGCATCTCGGAAACGAAAAAACGCGGACGCATAGAAATAGAATATTACGGCGCGGACGATCTTGAACGCATATTGTCGGCGCTCGGCATAAATTTGTAACGGAGGAAAAATCATGACCGGTCAAACTTTACTTATAGCAGCATTTGGCATAATAATAGTGCTTGTCTTAATTTGCTTTATACTTACAATGATAAATTCGTCAAAGGTAAACACGCTTCTCGATTACAGCGAGGACGGCGACATTATAGGCGCATTGAAGGAATATTACAAAAAGGTGGACGACCTTGCAAAAACGGTAAACGAAAATTCCGACGCCGTAACGCAGTCGCGCCTTGCGGGCTGCGAAAGCCTTGCATCGTCGTCGCTCAAAAAAACGGGCATAGTTCATTTTGACGCGTTCGACGACGTAACGGGCAAGCTAAGCTTTGCGGCCGCGGTGCTTAACAGCTCAAACGACGGCTTTATATTAACGTCGCTGTACGGTCATAATTCGTGCAACACCTACGTGCGCGAAATAGAAAACGGCAGGGCAAGCGTAAAGCTTCTTAACGAAGAAACGCAGGCTCTCAAAAAAGCCGTAAGCGGAATAAAGAAGGGTCAGGAAGATGGCAGCGAACAAGAATAACAATAAATCAATGTTTCTTTACACGGCTCTTATATTTGTCGTGGCTATAATTTTAATAGTACTGTCGTTTTTCGGGCAGGCAAACGTCGAAAAAAGCCAGCCCGGAATAAGCGCAACTCTCGAGCCGGCGGGGCAGCTTTCGGAAACGATAACGGAGCGAGCAGCCGTTTTGAGCGAGGAAAACATGAAGCTTATAGAGGAAAACAAGCAGCTTACCGAGGAAAACGAAAAATTGGAGGCGCGCCTTAAAAACAGCGAAGCGCTGTCGGCCGCCGCAAACTGCATGGCGTTAAACGACAAAGAGGGCGCGCGCAAGGCCGCGGAATCGGTAAACAAGGAAATTCTCGGCGAAAGCGAGCTTTCGCTTATGGGCGCCGTGGAAGCCTTTATAAACAGCGAACAATAAATACATCAAATAAAAAATGAAAGGAATATATAAAAAATGCTTGACATTAAAATCTTAAGACAAACTCCGGATATTATAAAAGACGCTTTAAAAAAGCGCTGCAGCGATCTCGACATAACTCCCGCCATAGAGCTTGACAAAAAGCGCCGCGGGCTGCTTGTTGACGTTGAAAGCAAAAAAGCGTCGCAGAACGAAATATCAAAAAAAATACCGCAGATGAAGAAAAACGGCGAAAGCACCGACGAGATCTTTAAGGAAATGAAGGAGCTCAGCGGCGAGATAAAGGCTCTTGACGAGCAGGTCAGAAAAATCGACGAGGAGCTTCGCGATTTTATGCTCCGTATACCGAATATCCCGAACGAAACGTGCCCCGTCGGCGCGGACGATTCCGAAAACGTCGAACAGCGCCGTTTCGGCGAGCCGACCGAATTTGATTTTGAGCCGAAGGCGCACTGGGATATAGGCACCGATCTCGATATACTCGACTTTGAGCGCGGCACAAAAATAGCCGGCACGCGCTTTACCGTTTATAAGGGCCTCGGCGCAAGGCTTGAGCGCTCGGTTATACAGTATTTTTTAAATACCCACACTGAAAACGGCTACACCGAAATTTTCCCGCCGTTTATGGTAAACCGCGCGTCGATGACGGGCACGGGCCAGCTCCCGAAATTTGAGGAGGACGCGTTTAAATTGGTAAACAACGGATTTTTCATGATACCCACTGCGGAGGTGCCGGTTACAAATCTTTACAGAGATGAAATAATGGACGGCTCACAGCTGCCTGTTAAATACTGCGCATATTCGGCTTGCTTCAGAGCGGAAGCGGGAAGCGCCGGAAGGGATACGCGCGGGCTGATACGCCAGCACCAGTTCAATAAGGTGGAGCTTGTTAAATTCGTAAAGCCCGAAACGAGCTATGATGAGCTTGAAGCTCTTACAAACGACGCCGAAAAGCTTTTGCAGGGGCTCGGGCTGCCGTACAGGGTCGTTGCGCTCTCAACGGGCGACCTCGGATTTTCCTCGGCAAAGACGTATGATATAGAAGTCTGGATGCCGTCATACGGAAGGTATGTTGAAATTTCCTCATGCTCAAACTTTGAGGATTATCAGGCGCGCCGCGCAAATATCAGATATAAGGATAACCCGAAGGACAAGGCGCAGTTTGTGCATACGCTGAACGGCTCAGGGCTTGCGGTGGGACGCACCGTTGCAGCAATACTTGAGAATTATCAGAATGCCGACGGCACCGTCACCGTCCCCGAAGCGCTCGTTCCATATATGGGAACCGATATTATTAAATAAATTTTATTTTTACGTGGGGGCTCCGCCCCCACACCCCCGTAACAAAAAAACTACATGCCGGGGGTTTCAAAGGGGGCTCCGCCCCCTTTGGAAAAGAAAAAAAAATAACCAAACCTTCGGTTACATTTTGTCACAAAGTTATGTAAACCAATTTAAAACTTATCCACGGCATCATTTTTCACTTATCCATCAAAAATATCCGATAAACGTTGAGTTTCACGCTTGTTTATCCACAGTATCCACGCACTTATCCACGTTTCACGATAAAACTGCAATCATTAAAAAAGCGCGTATCTGTGCCGTTTTTTGAGGTTTACATATTTTTCGGAATAAAAAGGGAGTTATATAAACGATTTATACACGTTTTTGTCCCTTCCGCGTGAACAAAGCTCGAAAAGCGGCTTTATAAGTCGTTTTTTCGGTTGATAAAGTTATCCACGGTGTGTGAATAAAAACATGGATAAATGCACAAAATAAATTATTTTATTAAGGAGATTTTACATTGATTACACCGCGTTTACAAAGCATTGTCAATATGGCTTCAAAATCATATATAACGGCAGATATAGGCACGGATCACGCATATGTCCCCATTGAGCTTGTGAATAAAAACATAGCGGAGCGCGCCGTTGCTTCCGACGTCCGTCCCGGCCCGCTTGAAGCCGCGCGGAAAAACATAGAAGCCGCGGGGCTGTGCGGCGTTATCGAAACGCGTCTCGGCTCGGGGCTTGAGGTGCTTAAAAATAACGAAGCGGAGCAGATAATAATAGCCGGCATGGGCGGAGAGCTTATAGAGAGCATTTTAAAGGGCGGTGCGGAGCGGTTTTTAACGTCGCGTTTTATTTTGCAGCCGATGAACACGCAGGCGGAGCTCAGGCGTTTTCTTATAAGCGGCGGATTTACGATAACGGGCGAGGATATAGCCGCCGAGGGGTTTAAGGTATATAACGTTATTTCCGTCTGCTTTGCGAAAAACGCCGGGGATACGCGTTTTTTCGGCGCAGAAGCATTTGCGCGCGAGATAGATTATCATCTTCCGCCGTACCTTAGGGACCATGAATTGTACGGTATGCTTTTCGCAAAAAAGCAGCGTGAGTTTGAAAAGATAGTTTCGGGACTCGAGAGGTCGAAATTTATGACACGCGAAGATGAAGAGAAGCTCGAACACTATAGGGGGATGTTAAATGAGCTGCCGTCCGTTCGCGGCTAACGCCGCTCACTGAAAATCTGATTTTTCTTTTTACGTGGGGGCTATCGCCCCCACACCCCCGCGGGACGGCTGCTTAACAGCGCACGTCATCTGTCTGCGGAAGGGCCTTAACGCGCACCGTGCGTTACCAGCCCGGAGCAGATAGTGACGGGTGCAAAAAAGCAAATCTCCGGGGGTTCCAAAGGGGCTCCGCCTCCACACCCCCGCATTTCGTAAGCGGCGCATATTTCCCCTTCCGAGGAATATATGTGCAGCGTAACATCCTTTCCGAGGAAGGGGTGATATGCGCAGTGTATAAAAAATTTTTGTTATGAACCGCTCCGGGGGTTCCAAAGGGGGCGGAGCCCCCTTTGAGAAAAATAAAAAATTTTTGTTAAACCGCTTGATTATTCTTCTGAAATTTGTTATTATATAAGGTAGTTTCTTATTTTATGTTTTAAACCTTTTGACCCGCACGGGAATAAAAAACAAACGACGGGGAAAAACTTGTATAACGGAGGTTAAAATGGACAAAGATATTTCCGCTCTGTGGGCCCAAATATTCGATATTGTAAAAAAGAAAGCCGATAACGCCATCGGTATAAACGTACATATGCAAAACGCCGTGCCGGAATCGATGACCGATACAACCTTTACAATAACAGTCCCCATGGCAATAAACAAAAATATGATACGATACCGTTACAAGGATTACATCGAATCGGCAATAGAACAGGTAACGTCAAAAAGGCTTGCGTTAAACGTATACGTAAAAAGCGACAACCCGCCTATACCGCCCGACCCGAAAAGCCGCGAGCGCTACGGTCCGCCGGACAGGATAAATCCGAAATACACGTTTGAAAATTTCGTCATAGGCGCGTCAAACGAATACGCAACGGCGGCAGCAATATCAACCACTGAAAAGCCCGGCTACGTGTATAACCCGCTCTTTCTTTACGGGAACTCGGGGCTCGGCAAAACGCACCTTATGCACGCAATAGGCAACAGGATACATCAGAACGACCCGAGCGCAAACGTTATTTACGTAACGAGCGAGGTGTTCACAAACGAATTCATATCGGCGGTGCGAGAGGGCAAGGGCGAGGAATTCCGCAAAAAATACCGCTCGGCAGACGTGTTCCTTGTTGACGACGTGCAGTTTCTCGAAAATAAAGAAGCAACGCAGGATGAGTTTTTCCACACTTTTAACGAGCTGTACGCGCTTAACAAGCAGATCGTCCTCACCTCCGACCGAAAGCCGCGCGACCTTGTAATACTCGACGACCGCCTGCGCACACGCTTTTCGCAGGGGCTTACTATAGATATAACGGTCCCGAACTACGAAACGCGCGTTGCCATACTCCAAAAAAAGGCGAGCCAGCATAATAAAAAAATCGACATAGACGTTTTAGGCTACATCGCCGAGCGCATAAAATCAAACGTCCGCGAGCTTGAGGGCATACTTATAAAAATGATTTCGATTTCCGAAATATCGCATAAGCCGATAGACAACGAGCTTGCCGACTACGTTTTAAAATCATATCTGCCCAAAACCGGCATCGTTAAAATAACATCGGATATGATAATGGAAAAGGTCAGCACGTTCTACAGCATAACGGTCCAGGACCTCACCGGAAAAGTCAGGACGTCAAACGTCGCTCTTCCGCGTCAGGTTGCGATGTATCTCTGCCATAAGCTTACCGATATGAACTTCACGGTCATAGGCAAGGCCTTCGGCAATAAGGACAGGACAACGGTAATGCACAACGTGCGCAAAATAGAAAGCGATCTTGAAACAAACGAAAGCTTAAAATCGGATATAGACAATATAATCCACGACCTTCAGACACAGCTCTGATGCGGTCTTAAAAGCATATATTTCACCGTGGACAAACATATGGAAAACGCGTGGACAAGGCGCGGATATTTTTTCCCGCCCCTGTTTTTCCCAATTGCTTTCACAATTGTCCACCTCTGTCCACACCTTTTAAACGGTGTAGGGCGGACAGATTTTTCAAGCGTACACAAGGCGCGGAGCCGCTTATCCAGCATGTCCACGCCTCTACTACTGTTACTGCTAAATATATATTATTTATATACGTATGTATATATGCAAAAAGCGGCGGAACGGAATGTGGATAATTCCCGCTCCGGAAAACGCGGATAAAGGAGAATGATACAATATGAAAATGTCATGCAGCAAGCAGGAGCTTCTTGAAATAGTAAACACGGTTCAAAAGGCTGTTATGGCAAAAAGCACAATGCCTATACTCGAATGTATAAAAATCGATACGTCGGGAGACGGAAACGTTGTTGTAACCGGCAACAACCTTGATATGTGCATTGAGTACAACACAGTTATGAACGTCCCCGAGGGCGGGATTGTTGCGCTTGCGTCGAGGATGTTCGGCGAAATTGTGCGCCGCCTTCCCGAGGGCACGGTTACGATAACGTCCGACCCGAAAAACTACGTTACAAAAATAGAATGCGGCGCAAGCAAATTCAATATACAGGGCCTTGACGGCATGGAGTATCCCGGCGCGCCGGTGCTTGACGAAAAATACCGCTTCACGCTCACGCAGCCGGCGCTCAGGCGGCTTATAAGAAAAACGATTTCGTTTGTGTCCGTAAACGAGGGCAGGCGTCCGATACTTACGGGCGCGCTGTTTGAAATAAACGACGGTAAATTGAATATTGTGGCGTCCGACGGGCACAGGCTCGCGATCGTAACGGAAAATGTGGAATGTGAGGAGAAAAAAGGCCATTTTGTCGTTCCCGGCGTAACGCTGAGGGAACTGCTCAAGCTTTTGAAGGACGAGGGCGACGTTACCGTTATAATATCCGACAGGCACGTAATGTTCGATTTCGGAGAATTCCAGGTGTACACGCGTATGCTCGAGGGCGAATTTTTGAAGTACGAATCGATAATAAACGTTATAAACAGCATTGAGGTCGTATGCGACAAGAGCGTTATAATGCACTCTCTCGAGCGCGCACAGCTGCTTATAAGCGACGATAACGCCGTTCATTCGGAAAATAAAGTGCCGGTGCGCTTTAATATAGGCTATAATAAAATAGATATGTCGTGCATAACGGGGAAAGGCCAGGTAAACGACACGGTTGACGCCGAGGTAAAGGGCGGAGAGCTTGTTATAGGCTTTAACTGCCGCTTCCTGCTCGATGCGCTCTCCGCGTGCGACGGCGACAGGGTAAAAATCGAGTTCAGCGCGCCGACAAGCGGATGCTTTATCCGCTCCGGCGAGGACAGCGACAGCAAATACCTGTTTATGATACTGCCTGTAAGGCTTTATAACTGATAAAAAAGGGGGCTTAAAGCGGCGCTGTCCGCTTTGCCCTCTTTTGAGCCTTTATATAAAATATTCCGGAACGGAGCAGAAAAATGAAAATAACACGTCTTAACAATTATTTTACGGATGAGAACACTTATCTTTTAACGGAAAACGGTACGGGCGCCGTAATCGACCCGGGCTACAAAACGGAAGGGATCCTGCGCGCCGCGTCGGACGCGGGCGTAACGATAAAATACGTCCTGCTCACGCACTGCCATTACGACCATATGGAATTTCTGGAGGAGCTGCGCGAAAAAACGGGAGCAAAGCTTATATGCGGAGCGCAGTGCTCGGAGAATATCGGAAATCCCGATATAAATCTCACGCTCGGCGGTCTCGGCCGCGCCGTTTCGGCAAAGCCGGCGGAGATAATACTTTCCGACGGCGGGGAATTTGATATGGACGGGATGAAAATAAAGTGTATCCTCACGCCGGGGCATACAAGCTGCGGCGTGTGCTATCTTGCCGGAGGACATGTGTTTACTGGCGATACGCTGTTTCTGAGAAACTGCGGGCGCTGGGACCTGCCGACCGGCAATGAGGAGCAGTTATATAAATCGATAAGGGAAAAGCTGTATACACTGCCGGACGATACGGCCGTCCATCCCGGCCACGGCAATCCGTCAACGATAGGATATGAAAAGAAATTCAATATGTTTGTAAAAGCCTGAAAAAATATTTTTTATTTTTACGTGGGGGCTTCGCCCCCACACCCCCGAAGAAAAAGAAAGGAATATAAATGCTTATTATTCAAAACGGCTTTGAATGCCGCTATGAGCTTAACATCTTCGCCGGGCTTTTCTTCGGCGATGACGAGGATGTGACCGTCTGCTCCGATCTAAAGTACGACGGGCGCGTTATAAACGTCTATACGCAGATAAACTTTAACGGCAAAGCGTATTTCGACGACTTTTACTTTTCGTATGAAAACGCCGGCAAAAAAGTCCTCACCTGCGCCTGCACGCGCTCGTTCTGCCGCGCAGCGGGAAAGATACGCAAAATAAACCTGCCGTGGGGCGTTATGTGCGGCATACGGCCCGCGAAAAACGTCCGCGAAATGAAAGAGTCGGGTCTTGACGAAAACGCGGTACGCGCCGCGTTAAGGGACATATACGACGTTTCGCCGGAAAAGATCGACCTTGCGGTGAACGTTGCGAAAAACGAGGAATACCTGCTCTCGAAAATCCCGGAAAACAGCGTAAGCCTGTATATCGGGATACCGTTTTGCCCCACGCGCTGCCTTTACTGCTCGTTTGTTTCGACGGACGTGCGCGTGAGCGGCAAATATATGGACGGCTTTGTTGAAAAGCTGCTGCTTGAAATAGATAAAACATCGCAGCTGCTTGAGGATGCGGGGCTTTTTGCCAATAATATCTATATCGGCGGAGGAACGCCGACAACGCTTTCCGAAACGCACCTCGGCGCAATATTCAAGCGTTTGCAAAAGCGCTTTGATTTTTCGAAAATAGGCGAATTTACGCTTGAAGCGGGGCGTCCCGATACGATAACTCCCGAAAAATTGTCGGCTGCGCGCTGCGGCGGCGTGAACAGGATAAGCATAAACCCGCAGACGCTTAACAACGAAACTCTTAAGCGCATCGGACGAAGCCACAGCGCGGAGCTGTTTTTCGAAAAATTCGCGCTTGCGCGGAGCTTTGGCTTCGATAACATAAATACCGACCTCATAGCCGGGCTGCCCGGCGAAAACACCGAGATGTTCAAAAACAGCATCGACGGTGTGCTGGCGCTCGATCCCGAAAACGTGACGATACATTCGATGTGCGTAAAGCGCGCCGCTTCTCTTCGCTTTACCGATACGCACCTCACAGAGGGAAAGCTCATGAACGAAATGCTCGGCTATGCGCAAAAGCGTATGGCAGAAACGAAAAGAGAACCGTACTACATGTATCGTCAAAAGAACATTTCGGGAAATCTTGAGAACGTAGGCTACGCAAAGCAAGGAAAAATGAGCGCTTACAACGTGAACATAATGGAGGAAAAACAGACGATAATAGCTCTCGGCGGAGGCGGTTCCACAAAAGTAGTCCGCGGCGGGCGCATAGAAAGGATATTCAATTTCAAGGACCCGCTTGAATACATACGGCGGTTTGATGAGATTTTAAAGAAAAAAGACGAAACGGCGGAGGTGATCAAAGGTGAGTGAAGCAAGAGAAAGGGTGCGCGAGCGTTACCGCGAAAAGAGGGAGCGCGCGCAGAGAAGGCGCGACAGGCGCGTTGAGGAGGTATACGAGCTTATTCCGCGGCTCAGGGAAATAAACCGCGAGGTGAACAGGTTCGGCTTTGACAGCATACAGCGAATGAGGGCCGAGCCTATGAGGAGAAAGGAAATACAAAAGGAGCTCGACGAAAAATTCAAGGAGCTTGAGCGCGAAACGGATGAGCTGCTTGATAAACACGGCATAGAGCGCGATTTTAAAAAGTGCAGGTATGAATGTATGGAGTGCGAGGACACGGGCTACACGCAAGACGGCAGGATGTGCCGCTGCTTTAAGCAAAGCATTGCGGACGAGGAGTATAATTCGTCGAATATAAACGTGCTGCTTAAAAAGTGCAGCTTTGACAAGTTCAGGCTCGATTATTATCCGGACGAAATAACGGACAAGCACAAGGAATCGCCGCGCAGGAACATGGAGCGGATATACAACAGGACCGTAAAATTCTGCGAGGATTTTGCCGTATCGGAAAAAAGCCTTATGTTTACCGGTCCCACGGGGCTCGGCAAAACGTTTTTATCGTGCGCGGCAGTGGGAAGATTGATAAGCGACGGTTATTTTGTTGTGTACGTGAGGGCAACAAAGCTGTTTACGATATTTGAGGATAACAAATTCGGGCGGCTCGGCGACAGAAAGGTTATAGACGACCTTTACGGCTGCGACCTGCTTGTTATAGACGATCTGGGCGCGGAGGCCGATTCGAGGTTTAATTTATCGTATTTGTTTGATATTATAGACGACAGAACGTCGCGCGGGAAAAAGATGATAATAAATACTAATTTGAATCTGCCGGATTTGGAGCGGCGCTATTCGGCGCGGTTCACCTCGCGGCTTGTTGAGCATTTTCAGATATTTTTCCTATACGGCGAGGATATACGCTTTAAGATGATTTGATCCCCCTTACGGGGGGCGGGATTCAAGGGGCGGCAGCCCCTTGATAAGTATCCCTTTTTATCATTTCCTTATCTATTTCGTTTAATACAACAAACTTCTTTAAGCTCCACATCGGCCCTATGAGCGCATCGGCGGCGCCGTCGCCCGTCAGGCGCTGTATGACCGTTTCCTCGTTAAAAAGCTCAAGCTGGCTTACGGTAATATCAACGTATTCCTCAAGCGTCAGCAGCTTAAATTCGCCGCGCGCGTATTCCTCGGCAAGGCGCGTGCCTTTAAGCACGTGCAGCAGATGCAGCTTCACGCAGTGCGGCATCAGCTTAGATACGGCCGCGGCGCTCTCGAGCATCATTTCCTTTGTTTCGCCCGGCAGGCCGTTTATGAGATGGACGCATACGTTTATGCCGCGCTCCTTTAATTTAAAATACCCGTCGAGAAATTCCGCGTAGGTGTGGCAGCGGTTTATCCTTTCGCCTGTTTTGTCCCAAATCGTCTGAAGTCCGAGCTCAACTATTAAATACGTCCGCTTGTTTAATTCCGAAAGATAATCGAGCACATCGTCCGGCAGGCAGTCGGGGCGCGTTGCGATATTAAGCCCGACTGTGTTTTCCTCCGAGAGCGCCGCTTCGAATTTATTTTTCAATACGCAAACAGGCGCATACGTGTTCGTATTCGCCTGAAAATATGCTATATATTTCGCCGACGGCCATTTTTTGTGCATACGCTCCTTAACGGCCGTAAACTGCGTGTGAATATCCTCCGACGCATCGCCCGCAAAATCGCCGCTTCCGAGCGCGGAGCAATACGTGCAGCCGCCGGTGCCGCGCGTACCGTCGCGGTTCGGGCACGTGAACCCGCCGTTCAGCGGAACTTTAAACACCTTGCAGCCGAATTTGCGGCGAAGGTGGTAATTCCACGTGTGGTAGCGCTTGTTGTCGCCGGAATATTTAAATGTGTTGTTCATTTTATCTTACCGCTGCAAAGCAGCTCAACCGATTCGGGCAGTATCTTCCATTCAGCCTGCTCCATAACGCGCCGCTGCAAAATTTCCGGCGTGTCGCCGTCCTCTGTGTAAACGGCCTTCTGCATGATTATTTTGCCGCCGTCAACCACCTCGTTTACAAGGTGCGTTGTTGCTCCCGTAACCTTAACGCCGTAGGCGAGCGCGGCCTCGTGAACCTTAAGGCCGTACATGCCCTTGCCGCAGAACGACGGGATAAGCGACGGATGGATATTTATTATTTTATCGGCGTATTCCTCAAGCAGCTTGCCGCCGAATATCGCGAGAAACCCCGCAAGGACTATGATGTCAACGTTCATTTCCTTCATGTAATCGCATATCCTGCGGCTGAATTCGTCCGTATCGCCGCCGCAGTCTGCGTTTTTGCGGATTATTTTTGTCGGTATCCCTTCGTTTTCGGCGCGCGTTATGCCGTATGCTGACGCGCTGTTTGAGCAGACGCAGACGATCCTGCCGCTTTTTAATACGCCGCTTTTCTGCGCGTCTATAAGCGCCTGAAGGTTTGTACCTCCGCCAGATATTAAAACTCCGATGTTCTTCAAAACCGTACCTCCGGAAAATTATATAATATCAACGCCAGTTTCGCCTTCAACAAGCTCACCGACGATATACGCCGTTTCGCCCGCGTCCGAAAGGCATTTTACGGCAGCATCGGCCTTGTCCGCGTCAACGGCGACTATCATGCCGAGTCCCATATTAAACGTGTTATACATATCTTTTTCGGGAATATTGCCCAGCCTTTGCATCATTTCAAATATCGGCAGCACTTTCCACGAGCCTTTTTTTATAACGGCGCGCAGACCGCAGGGAAGCATACGCGGCACGTTTTCGATAAAGCCGCCGCCCGTGATGTGCGAAACGGTGTTTATGCCGACTTCGTCTATAAGCTTAAGAAGCGGCTTAACGTAAATGCGCGTCGGCGTTAAAAGCTCCTCGCCTATCGTTTTGCCGAGCTCCTCCGAATATTTCGCAAGCGTTTCCTTTGCGTCATCGTTATCGAGACCGAACAGCTTTCTGACAAGCGAATAGCCGTTTGAATGAATACCGCTCGACGCTATGCCTATAAGCGCGTCGCCGGCGTGGGCGCGTTCGCCGTCGGTGATTTTTGAGCGCTCAACTATACCGACGGAGAAGCCTGCGAGATCGTATTCGTCCTCGGGCATAACTCCCGGGTGCTCTGCCGTTTCGCCGCCAACAAGCGCGCAGCCCGCTTTAACGCAGCCGTCGGCAACGCCCTTAACAAGCTGCGCCACCTTCTCGGGAATGTTTTTGCCTATTGCTATGTAGTCGAGGAAAAAGAGCGGCTTTGCGCCGGAGCATGCGATGTCGTTTACGCACATCGCAACGCAGTCCTGACCTATCGTGTCGTGCTTGCCGGTAAGCATCGCAACGCGGATTTTTGTGCCGACGCCGTCGGTGCCGGAAACGAGCACCGGGTCGGTGTAGCCCTTCGGTACTTCAAAAAGACCGCCGAAGCCGCCTATTCCGCCGATAACTCCTTCTATGGCTGTTTTTTTGACGTCGTCCTTTATGAGGCGGACCGATTCGTAGCCCGCTTCAACGTCCACGCCTGCTTGTTTGTATGCGTTTTCACTCATGATTTTATTCTCCTTTTAATGTTTTTTTATTTTTCTCAAAGGGGCTCCGCCCCTTTGAAACCCCGTGGCGGCTGCCGCGCTTTTTGTTTTTTTTGTTTGTTTGCGGCGTATATCACCCCTTCCTCGGAAAGGATGTTACGCTGCACATATATTCCTCGGAAGGGGAAATATACGCCGCAAAGCGCGCGCACGTCATCCGTTTGCGGAAGAGCCTTAACGCGCATCGTGCGTTACCAGCTCGGAGCAAATGGTGACGGGCGCTGTGTAAGCGGGGGTGCGGGGGCGGCAAGCCCCCGTCAGTCAATAAGCCCGTAGAGCTTATACATCGAAACGATATTGCCGAGCATAAGCTTATTTGAAAGCAGCTGCTTATATGTAACGCTCTTTTCCCTGCCGCCGTCCTTTAACAGCTTCATTTTTGTTACAGTATCGTTATACTGCGCCGTAACGGAGGCAAGCATTTTTTCAAACGCATCAAGACGTTTTGCGCTGTCGTTTTCCGTATTGTTCATAATGATGTCTCCTTTTATTTTCCCCAAAGGGGCTCCGCCCCTTTGAAACCCCGGCGCGGCGCTTTTTGTTTTTTTGTTTGGCTGCGGCGTATATCACCCCTTCCTCGGAAAGGATGTTACGCTGCACATACATTCCTCGGAAGGGGAAATATACGCCGCCCGATAAGCGCTTTTAAGCGGGGGTGCGGGGGCGGCAAGCCCCCGTTAAAACAACTCAGATGCGGCCTTCTATAACAATATCATGGCTGCACAGTACCGTGTCGCCGCGCGGTATAACAGTACCGCCGCCGCGCCGTATCATAAGCAGCAGCGTATTGTTTTTAAGGCCGAGCTCCGAAACGCGCTTTCCGTTCCATTTGTGATGCGGCGTTATTTCAGTTTCGCGTATCGTTATGCTTTCGCCGCCGTCGCGGTATCCAGACGCCGACAGCACGGCAACGTCGCCCTCCTCGATAACCGTGTTGCCGTTCGGAAGGATGGGCGTTTTCCCGCGCCGTATCAAAACTACCAGCATACCGGGAATGAGTGATATTTCCTTTATGCTTTTGCCTATCCATTTATGACCGTCGTTTATGTCGAGGCGTATAAATTGTATATTGTCGTCGTCCGAATAATCGCTGAAGGTTTTCATAACGTCGCCGCTCTCGTCTATCATGTTTAAACGCTTTGCGGCATACGGCAAAAGCGTGCCCTGTACGGCTATCGATAAAAGCACCACGGTAAGCGTTACGTGAAAAACGTCGCTGCCGTTTGCCGCGTCCGAAAGCGTTACAAGTATCGCAAAAACTATCGAAGCCGCGCCGCGGAGCCCCGCCCACGATACGAGCGCTATTTGATTTGGTTTTGCTTTAAACGGCAGAAGCAGCGCCGCAACCGATACCGGTCTTGCAATGATAAGCAGAAAAAGGAATACGCCCACGGAAAGTATAAGCGTTTTCGGTATTTCCGACGGAGTGGAAAGCAGTCCGAGCAGGAAAAATACAGTTATCTGCATAAGCCCCGTAATGCCGTCGAAAAAATGGACGAGCGGTTTTTTGTTTTCGATCTTTATGTTTCCGAGTATAATACCGAGTATATAAACGCTCAAAAAGCCGTTTCCGCCGATCGCCGTCGGAAGCGCGTAGCCTATAAGCGCCGCTGCAATCATAAATACGGACGCCATGCCGTCGCTGCCGAAGGTGAATTTTTTAAGGAACGCCGCCGCGCAGAAAGCCACGGCCGCGCCGCAGGCAGCGCCCGCCGCTATTTCCCTTACAACCATAAAAATCATATATCCGCCCGAAATGCCGCGCGATGTGACTTCTATTATTATAAGCGTAAGCATATACGCAAACGGGTCGTTTGAGCCGCTTTCAAGCTCGAGCATCGAATCCGTCCCGTATTTTAAAGAAAGCCTGTTGCTTCGCAGCACCGAAAATACCGACGCCGCATCGGTGGACGCAAGCACCGAGCCTATAAGCATACCTTCGGAAAGCTCCAGTCCGAACACGGCACGGCAAAACAGTCCCGTAAGAACGGCCGTTATTATAACGCCGACGGAGGAAAGCAGCACCGACGGCAGCGCCACGGGTTTTGCGGCGCTCCATTTTGTGCCGAACCCTCCGTAAAACATTATAAAAATCAGCGCCGTAACGCATATATCCTCCGAAAAAGCGTAGTCGTCAAACGGTATTTTAAAAATCCCGTCCGTGCCGAACAGCATACCGAGCACAATAAACGCCAAAAGCGCCGGAACGCCTATTTTGCCGCTTACCCTGCCGGCTATAATGCTTAAAATTATAACCGCGCCGCCGGTCAGCATTAAGGCAGGCGTCATACCATAACACCCTGGTTTACAACAAGCTCGCCGCAGAATACGACATACTGCGGCTTGCCGAACAGCACCTCGCCGTCAAACGGCGAATTTTTCGATTTTGACATGAATTTTGATATATCAACCGTCCATTCCTTATCGGGGTCGAATATTGTAACATCGGCCTGCGCGCCGGCGCTCAGCGTGCCCTTCGGAATACCGAGCACCCGCGACGGGTTTACCGACATTTTTTCGATAAGCTGCGGGAGCGTCAGAACGCCTTCGTTTACGAGATTTTTAATGCCCAGCCCGAGCGACGTTTCAAGCCCGACGATGCCGTTTAACGCATGGCCGAACTCGCAGTTTTTCTCGTCGATGTGGTGCGGTGCGTGGTCGGTTACGATACAGTCTATCGTGCCGTCCCTTAAGCCCTCTTTTATGGCCGCAACGTCGTCGTCCGTGCGGAGCGGGGGATTCATTTTCGCGTTTGTGTTAAAGCCCTCGCATGCTTTATCGGTAAGCGAAAAATAGTGCGGGCACGTTTCGCACGTGACCTTAACTCCGCGCGCCTTTGCCTGTCTGACAAGCTCGACGCTTCCTCTTGTTGAAACGTGCGCTATATGCACGGGAGCGCCTATCGTTTCGGCTATTATAATATCGCGCGAAACCATAACCTCCTCCGCGGCGCGCGAAATGCCGCGAAGCCCCATTGCCGTTGCCGTCGGACCCTCGTTCATGTAGCCGCCGTCGGCAAGCCCGAAATCCTCGCAGTGCGATATGACCTTTATGTCAAACATCTTTGAATATTCCATTGCGCGGCGCATAAGCCCGCTTTCCGTAACGGGCATGCCGTCGTCAGATATTGCGGCTGCTCCGGCAAATTTCATCTCGCCTATTTCGGCAAGCTCCTTGCCCTTTAAGCCCTTTGAAACGGCGCCTATCGGGTATACGTCGGCATAGCCCGCCTCTTTTGCGCGCTCCTTTATATACGTTATAACGGCGGCGTTGTCCGCAGCGGGGCTTGTGTTCGGCATACACGCAACCGACGTAACTCCGCCCGCGGCCGCAGCGCGCGTGCCGCTTTCTATATCCTCCTTGTATTCAAAGCCCGGCTCGCGAAGATGCACGTGCATATCAACAAGCCCCGGCGTTACCGTCAGCCCCGACGCGTCTATGACCTCAAGCTCAAAATCGTCGGTTTCTATGCTTTTGCCCACCTCGGCAATCACGCCGTCGTTTATGAGAATATCGAGCTCCTCGTCACGGCCGTTTGCCGGGTCGATAACATGACCGTTTTTTATAAGAATTTTCATTATGCGCTTTCACCCTTTCATGATCTATGCGATTATCAAATTATTTAAAGCCGCCGCGCGAAAGAAGATACATTACAGCCATCCTCACCGCGACGCCGTTTGTCACCTGTTCGTTTATAACGCTCTGCGGCCCGTCTATGACGCTTGACGAAAATTCCACGCCCCTGTTTACGGGACCGGGGTGCATAAGCAGTGCTCCCGGCTTTGCGAATTTAAGGCGCGTTTCGTCTATGCCGAAGAACCTGTAATATTCGCGTATGCTCGGGAATAAGCCCTTCTTTTGGCGTTCAAGCTGTATGCGAAGCCCCATAACGACGTCGGCGCCGACTATTGCTTCGTGGACGGTGTTGAACACCTTAACGCCCATCTGCTCTATGCCCTGCGGCATAAGCGTTGACGGCCCGCCGACAGTCACCTCCGCGCCGAGCTTTGTTAAGCCGTAGATATTGCTTCTCACAACTCTGCTGTGCGTTATATCGCCGACTATCGCAACCTTTAAGCCCTCGATAGAGCCCTTCTTTTCAAGCATGGTGAACATATCGAGCAGCGCCTGCGTCGGGTGCTCGTTCATGCCGTCACCGGCGTTTACGACGGACGCGTTCACAAGCGGAGCGATAAGGTGCGGCGCGCCGCTCATATCATGGCGCATAACGAGAATGTCCGTTCCCATTGCGTCTATTGTCTGCGCCGTATCGATAAGCGTTTCGCCTTTTGCCACCGAGGAGCCGGACGCGCTTATGTTTGCGGCGTTTGCGCTCATATATTTTGCCGCAAGCTCGAATGAAAGGCGCGTGCGCGTGCTGTTTTCGTAAAAGAGCGTCACAACCGTTTTACCCTGGAGATGCGGCGTTTTTTTCGATGGGCTCATCAGTACCATTTTCATTGACTTTGCCGTTTCGAGTATGTTTTTTATCTCGTCGGCGCTCAGGTCCTTTAAGCCAAGCAGGTCTTGTTTCATATAAAGTATTCCTCCAAAATAAAATTGTTTTTTTTCTTTTCAAAGGGGGCTCCGCCCCCTTTGGAACCCCCGGGGTTTGTTTTTTTATTTGTTTGCGCGCCCGTCACCATTTGCTCCGAGCTGGTAACGCACGATGCGCGTTAAGGCTCTTCCGCAAACGGATGACGTGCGCTTTTGGAACCCCTAAATTCAATTATCTATTTCCGCAATTGCGACTCTGTCTATTGTGCTTGTGCCGGAAACGGTCACTTCTATATATTCGCTTTTGCTTGTCGGCACGTCGCGGCCTATATAATCAGCCCTAAACGGCAGCTCCCTGTTGCCGCGGTCTATCAAAACGGCAAGGCGCACAAGCTTCGGACGTCCCAAATCGAACAGCTCCTCTATAGCCGCGCGTATTGTACGCCCCGAATAAAGCACGTCGTCAACAAGCACTATCTTTTTATCCTCAACGGGGAACGGTATGTCGCTGCCCTTAACAACGGGATGCTCGTTAAGGCGCGTCAGGTCGTCGCGGTAAAACGTTATGTCAAGCGTTCCCAGAGGCGGTTCTATCCCCTCAAGCTCCTTTATGCGCTCGATTATCGCCCGCGCAAGATATACGCCCTTTGTTTGGATACCGATAAATACAAGGTCGTGCGGGCCGTTGTTCTTTTCGATTATTTCATACGCCATTCGGCTTACGGCGCGCTTTGCCGCTTCGCCGTCCATAAGCACGGCCTTTTCTCTGAATTTCACAAGCATTACCTCCCGTTTTTTTATTTTCGCCGCCGTGTTTTTGCGGCGGCCGTACATTACCTTATATTATATAATAAAACACGGAATTTGTCCATATATAAAGAAAAGATTTTTTGAGTTATTATCCTGCTTGTATAAAAAAAGCGGGGCCGCCCGGTTTTCGGAGGCAGCCCCTGTATAAATCGGATGTGATATGCTGTTGTTTACTTATCGGGAAAAAGCCTGCCGATAAGCTTTACGGCGCAAAAGCCGTCGTCGGCCTCTGCGGCGCAGAGCGAAACGACGTCCGGGTCGTTGTCCTTCATGTCGGGTATCCATATAACGGGGATATTTCCGTTATGCGCCGCCCTTATGCCGTTTTCGCTGTCCTCGAAAACTACGGCTTCGTCCGGCTTTGCTCCCGAAAGCTCGCACGCCTTCAGAAAAATATCGGGCGCGGGCTTTGATTTTTGAACCATGTCGCCGCCGACGACTGTATAAAAATATTTATCGAGACCGCTTAATTCCAGATAATGCTTAACGTATTTTGCTGCCGTTGACGACGCAACGGCGCATTTAACGCCGCGTCCGTTAAGATATTCCAAAAGCTCCGGAATACCGCGCTTAACGGGCAGCCCGTTTTTTTCGGCGTCCTCGTTAAAGAGCGTGCGCGCCGCGTCTGAAAGCGTGCGGTACGGGTAATCCTCGCCGTAATGCTTTTTCATCACGCGCTCGCACGAATCCTCGTTCATGCCGAGCAGCTCGAGGTAGCTTTCGAGCGTCAGCACATAGCCCGCCTTTGCCATAACAATATCGAGCTTTTCCATAAACATGCGCTCGGAATCGAATATAAGCCCGTCCATATCAAATACGGCAAGCTTAAGACTCTGTTCTGCCACTTATTTCTGCTCCTTTTTCTTTTTCGGATTAACAACGTCCCTCCAGTCGAGATCGCCTCGCTTGAGACCCTGTATCAAAACCTCGGCCGTCGCAAGGTTTGTTGCTATCGGGATATTGTGCATATCGCATAATCTGAGTAGCGGAAAAACGTCGGGCTCATAGCTTTCGGCGTTCAACGGGTCACGGAAGAATAAAACGAGATCTATTTCGTTATAAGCTATCCGCGCGCCTATCTGCTGGTCGCCGCCCTGCGGTCCGGAAAGGAAACGGTAAACGTCAAGACCTGTATTCTCTATGATTACTTTCCCCGTGGTGCCTGTTGCATAAAGCACATGGTCCTGAAGTATTCCCTTGTACGCTATGCAAAATTGTATCATCAATTCTTTTTTCTTGTCGTGTGCAATCAGTGCGATGTTCATAAATTAACCTCCCTGTCATAAACGCCGCCGCGTGTCCTCTTTCGGTTCGGAAGGATTGCCGAACCCCTTATTTTCTCTGCTCTCTTTTAAATTTTTAAAAACTCTCTTTTAATTATTTCTTATTTTTTAAAGGCTTCCGCAAGCTTTTTGAAGAAGCTCTTTCTTTTAAATTCCATTATCGGCACATGCTCGCCCTTTATGCGCCGCGCCGTGTTTGAGAACGCCGTTCCGGCGCTCGATAAAGGCTCGTCCGCGGCAAGTCTGCCCGAAAGCGATGCGCGGATAAGCTCCTCGTCCTCGGGGACGATGCCTATCACCGGCACGGAAATCATGTCCATGCACTCGTCGATATTCGGCATCAGCTTTTTTTCGATAAGGTCGGGACGGATCCTGTTCATAAGCAGCTTTATTTCAAGTTCGCGCTTTTGAGGCTCGCTGTCCGCCGGTTTGTTTTCGCCGGTATCCTCACTGTTTTCGCTATTCTTTTTATCACTGTTATCTTCTTTTTGTTTTTTTTGATCGTCCTGTGTTTCCCTGTTTTTTATAAATGCCGAAACGGCTCTGTCGGCGTCTCTCAGCGCTGCCGTTTCCGCAAGCGAAACTATTACGGCTTCGTCAGCGCCCGACGATGCGTAAGCAAAGCCCGTGCCTATGCCCGCCGGAGCGTCAACTATGCAGAAATCAAACCGCTCGCGCAGGCGTTCCCAGAGCACGGCAAGCTTTTCGCCGTCTATTTCGGCCGCGGGGCGTGTCTGCGGCGCGGCGATAAAATAAAGGTTTTCGCGTCCGCCGACCTTGACAAGCACATCATCGAGAGAATGACGGCCGTCGGTAAAGTCGGTAAAATCATAAACGACCTCGCTTTCAAGACCGAGCGCTATATCAAGATTTCTCAGTCCCATATCCATATCGACAAGGACCGTAAGGCTGCCCGATGCGGCAAGCGCTGCGCCGATGTTTGCAACGGCGGTTGTTTTGCCGGTCCCTCCCTTCCCGGAGGCGACCATAATGATTTTTCCCATTAACGTTAAGTATTCCTTTTATTTTTATATTCGTATTCAACGGCAGCTGTTATCTGTTCCGCTCAAAAATCGCCTTGCTGCGCTCACGCATACCACGCGCCCCAACGCAAGCAATATGTTTTTATTATATTCACGAAGACGGTATGCGTTTCGCTTGCTGCACCGAACATTTCGCGTAACAGACAACAGCCGCCTTATCATTACGCGCCCGTCACCATTTGCTCCGAGCTGGTAACGCACGGTGCGCGTTAAGGCTCTTCCGCAAACGGATAACGTGCGCGCATTTAGCGGCGCATATTTCCCCTTCCGAGGAATGTATGTGCAGCGTAACATCCTTTCCGAGGAAGGGGTGATATGTGACGCGAAAAACAAACGACGCCCACGCACCCGAAAAATATATCCGCCCCGGAGGTTTCAAAGGGGGCGGAGCCCCCTTTGGAGAAAAACCCCACAAACGCCCAGTATGCTTATTATATCACATTCTTTTTTATTTGTCTATATATTCAACAAAAATTCCTCAATAAAAATTTCATTATTTATTAAATATGCTTTTTTTGCTCCGCCGCCCTTAAAATCGACCTCGGTGACGCCCGTTCCGGCTATCGCAACGCCCTGCGGCATGAAATCGAGAGCTATTATGTATGCGTTTTTGCTGCCGCCCGTTCCGGCATGGGCGCTGCCGAGCAGCCTGCCGAAGATGACGATATTTCCCGATGCGCAGACCTCGCCGCCCTCCAAAACGTCGCCGACAAGCACCATATGCGAATCCGATTCAACGCGCCTGCCGGGCTTGACCGCGCCTTCAAAAAACCGCGCGCGGCTCGATTTGAAGTTTGTTGCTATAACCTCCTCGAGGTCCTCCGGTGCCTGGCGCGGCGCTTCATCGTCCTTTTTTGCGGTTTTCTGTTTTTCGGCGCTTTTTTCGAGCAGGCTTTCGAGTTTTTTGAGTATTGTTTTTTCGCCGTAGTTCACCGTCGCTTCGGGGAGCATTGCTTTTGAAACGGCTTCAAGGCGGAGCTTATCGGTGTCGGATATATTTTCGCCTATGAAATAGATGCTGCATTTGCCGCTGCCGAAGAATTTTCTGTATTCATCGAGCTTTGTGTAAAGGGCGTGGGTTATTTCCGTTATGGAAAAGCCGGAGGCGAGGTAGATTTTAATGCCGTCGCCGGTGCCCTTGAGCTTTATTATTTCATCGTCCATAATATTCCTCCGTTTTTCTCAAAGGGGGCTCCGCCCCCTTTGAAACCCCCGGGCTGCTGCCGCGAGGGTTTTTATTTTCGGCACATATCACCCCTTCCTCGGAAAGGATGTTACGCTGCACATACATTCCTCGGAAGGGGAAATATGCGCCGCCCCCTTTGAAACCCCCGCATCAGGGCAGCAGCTGTGATGGCCGGGCGGTGGGCTGGGCTGCGGGCTGAGATTGCGTTTGCGGCTGTTGTGTGGCCTGTGCAGTATATGCCGCAAGCACCCTGTTGTTTGTGAAGTAGCAGTCAAAAATATCTCTTGCCACGTTTGCGGCGTTGGCGCCCCTCACGCCGTGCTCAAGCACCACCGACACCGCGATCTGCGGATCGTCAAACGGCGCGTATGCTATAAACACGGCGTTGTTTGAGCCTTCGCCGACCTGCGCCGTACCTGTTTTTCCGCCTATGGGGATAGGGTAATCGGTAAATACGGCAGCCGCGCTTCCCTCGTCAACAACGCGCCGCATACCGTTTTTAACGGCCGTTAAAACGCTGCCGTCCATCTGAACGCTGTCCATAACCGTCGGCACGGCCTCCTTGACAAGGCTGCCGTCAACCGACGAGCGGATGCTCTTTATTAAATTGACTTTATAATGCGTGCCGCCGTTTGCTATGGTGGCGGCGTAATTTGCAAGCTGAACGGGCGTGAACAGGCTGTACGACTGACCTATCGCCGCCTGGAGCGTGTCGCCGTCGTACCAGTCCTGGCTCGTAAAGTTTCTTACGACGGATTTTTTGTATTCGGGGCTTGCAACGGCGCCCTTCGATTCCTCGCTCAGCTCAATGCCCGTGTATTCGCCCAGGCCGAACATGGCGGCGTATTCGTCTATAGTGCTTATGCCTATCCTGTGCCCGACCTCATAAAAGAAATAGTTGCACGAATTTTCTATTGCGCCCGAAACGTCGAGAGGGCCGTGCGTCTGCGTCATATTGCTTTCCGACCATATCCAGCACGTCGGCTGATAGTCGTCGTAAACGGTGTAGATACCCTCGTCAACTATAATTTCGCCGATGCCGAGGTTCCCCGTTTCGAGTGCCGCTATGGCAACGAGCGGCTTAAACGTTGAACCGGGGCTGTATAAGCCGCTGACCGCCCTGTTCCACATCGGCTGCGACGTGTTCTCCACAAGGCTCTGATAATCCTCGTCAAAGCGCGACATATCGTAGCTCGGATACGACGCAAGCGCAAGCGCGTCGCCCGTTTTTATGTCTATGACAACGGCAGCTCCGGCGTTGCAGTCGCCGCCGTCCTTATCATCGCTGCCGCCGCGCGCGCTTATGCTTTTTATGCTGTTCTCGAGCGATTTTTCGGCAGCCTCCTGAAGGCGCGTGTCGATAGTGAGCATAACGCTGTCGCCCGGGACGGGGTCGATGCCCTCGCCGACGGAAATCTCGTCATTTCCGGTGCGCGTAAGCGTGCCCGACGTTCCGTCGATACCGCGGAGATAGCCTTCAGCCCATTTTTCAACGCCCTGCTTGCCTATCATATCGTTCATGCCGTAGCCGTCGTCGGCAAGCTCGCTGTATTCCTCCTCGTTTATTCTGCCTATGCGGCCGAGGATATGCGTTGCAACGCCGGGCTTTTCGTAATTTCTAACGTATGTGTTCGATATGCTCACGCCCTTGAAGTCGTCGCTTCGCTCTTTTATTTTCGCAACCGCGCCGACTGTCACGTTGTCGGCAAGCACAAACGGCGAAACCTGCGAAAAGCCGCGCTTTTCCGCCTCATAGCGTATTCCGGCAATGCGGCGCGCGTCGTCCTCCGAATAATCGCCCGTTATGCCGTAAATTGTTTTGTACGCGTTTAAAACGTCGGAGGCGGACATATCGCGCGTTATTTCGTCGTCTGTATATTCGTTCCCGTCAAACCATGCCGTCTTTTCGTCCTCGGACGAGCCGTCGCCGTTTTCGTCGGAAAACGCGAAAGCATACGGCGCAAACGTTATCGGAAGGGAATCGTTGTATTGGCAGCCTTCGGCGTAAAGTACGTCTATAACGCGCTTTATCACGGCGTTCAGCTCCGCGTCCGACTGTCCCGCCTGCTGGAGCACAACGCTGTAGGCAACCTCGTTTGTAACAAGCGGCACGCCGTAGCGGTCGGTTATTTCGCCGCGAGGGGCTTTTTCGGTGACGTTTGTCGTAAGCCGATCGTTTGCAACCTCAAGATACCGGCTGCCTTTTATTATCTGAAGGTCGAAAAGCTTCCATGCTATCGCAAGCAGCATAATGACCATTATGACCTTTAAAACAATTATCCTTGCCCTGGGCATAAGATACACTCCCATTTAAAATTTATGATATAAGCTTTTTCTGCCGCTCTTTATTGTATACCGTTTTTACGATAAGCGGATAAATCAGCGCTGCCGCCGCGGCGCAGCAAAGCGGCGCCGGAACGACTGCGCGTATTATAAGCTGCGCGCGAAGCCCATGCCCGCCGGCAAGCAAAAGTATAAATTCAAAGAGCGCCGTAAGAATCAGGCACCAGAACGATGATTTTACGGCGCCGTGCGTGTAGCGCGGTTTTTTTCTTAAAATAAAGACGGCAATTGCCGAAAGCGCGTAGTATACAAAAACGGCGCCGAAGCTTCGTCCGAAAAGAGAGCCGGCAAATATTCCGCAGAGCGCGCCCGTTACGGCGACTATGTGAAATTCATCGTCGCATATTGAAACGCAGACGAGAAACGCAAACGTAAGCGCCGGCACGGCGCCGAAGATCCTGATATGCGACGTGCACCATAATTCGGCAAGCGAAAGTGCGAATATCCATATAAAAAGCTTTAATTTTTTCATTGCGTTACCCCGTTTACAACAAGCACCTCGCGAAGCGATGAAAAATCAACCATCGGCTCAACTGTTGCGTAATTAAGCGTACCCATGTTATCCGCCGAAATTTCGCGTATTGTGCCCACGTTGATGTCGGGAGGGTAAATCCCGCCCGTGCCGGACGTTACGAGAATATCTCCGACTATTATGTTCGCGCCCTTATCGGCGAAGGTGAGCTTGCAAAGGGAGCTGCGGCAAAGCTCCGCGTCGCCCTCCGTAACTCCTATATCGCCCGTGCGCGCGATGCTTACGCCGGCGGCACTTTCCGGTGCGATTATCGTTTCGACCTCGGCCCAGTTGGGACCTGCCGACGTTATTATGCCGACTATCCCCTCCGCCGCTATTACGGTATTACCCTCGGCAATGCCGTCGAGAGTGCCCTTGTTTATCTGTATTTTATCGTACCAGTGCTCGGACGAATATCCCGTTACCTTTGCCGCAACGGTGGAATAACTGCCCATCGAGTTTTTAAGCGACAAAAGCTCGTTCAAACGCTCGTTTTCCTCGCGGTAGACCGATATTTCCCTGTTTTGCTTTTTAAGCTCGGTGTTTTCGGCAACAAGCTGCTCGTTTATCGATTTGTACGCAGCCGCCTCGCGTATGAAATTAACGCGGCCCTCTATTGCGTCCGATACAACGGAAAGCCCCGTCCCGAACGGCGAAAAAACTGTCCGCACCGCGTTTGAAACGGGATTTTCACCCGTAAAGTGCGTTATAACGGCAAGCAGCGCCGCAGCGCCGACAACGGCTGCCGCCGCTGCCGCAGCCTTTTTCCTGAAAGACAACATAATTATGACCTCTGATATTTTATTTTTTATTGGCTATAAGCTCTTTTATATTTTCGAGTGAACGGCCGGTGCCGACGGCAACGCAGTCGAGCGGGTATTCGGCAACGTGAGCCGGGATTCTCGTATGTTCGGTTATAAAGCGGTCTATGCCCTTTATGAGCGCGCCGCCGCCCGTGAGCATTATGCCCCTGTCCATAATATCGGCTGCAAGCTCGGGGGGCGTATTTTCAAGCGTAAGCTTTACGGCCTCGAGCATTTCGTCGAGGTTTTCGCTCATTGCAAGGCGTATTTCCGATTCGCGTATCTGTGCCGTTTTCGGGAGCCCCGTTGAAACGTCCCTGCCCTTTACGTCAAAAAGACGCTCCTCGTCGTCCTCATACGCCGAGCCTATCGCCTTTTTTATGTCCTCGGCCATCTGCTCGCCTATGTTTATCGAATGGTCCTTTTTAAGGTAGTTTATAATGGCGCTGTTTAAGGCGTCGCCGGCTATGCGTATCGATTTTGAAGCGACAATGCCGCCGAGAGATATTACGGCAACCTCCGTTGTGCCGCCGCCTATATCAACTATCATGCTGCCCGTTGCGCTTGAAACGGGAAGCCCCGCGCCTATTGCGGCAGCCATCGGCTCGTCCATGAGCACAACCTCCTTTGCGCCCGCCTGCATTACGGTTTCCTCAACGGCGCGCCTTTCAACCTCCGTAACGCCCGAGGGAACGCAGACTATAACGCGCGGCTTGAAGATGCTGCTTATGTTTGCCTGCTTTATAAAGCGGCGTATCATTGCCTGTGTTATGTCGAAATCGGCGATCACGCCGTCCTTCAGCGGGCGCACCGCGATGATGTTTTCCGGCGTTCTGCCGATCATCTCGTTGGCCTCCGTGCCCGCGGCAAGGACCTTGCCCTCGTATCTGTCTATTGCAACAACGGACGGTTCGCGGACAACGATACCTCTGCCTTGAACGTATATTAGAGTGTTTGCCGTGCCGAGGTCGATGCCTACGTCCTTTGAAAATATACCCATGGTTACTGATCTCCTTTCTTGGGGGCTCCGCCCCCAAACCCCCGGTTTTAAATCTCTCCGGGGGCGGTTAAAATATATTTATATTAAATTCATTTTCCAATATATCCGATAATGATGAGATGCCGAGGCCGACGACGCTTTGGTAATCGCCGTCCGTTTTTTCAACGAGCGTGCCGCCGATGCCTTGTATCCCGTATGCGCCCGCCTTGTCGGCAGGCTCGCCCGTGGCGATATACCGCCAAATCTTATCGGCCGAAAGCTCTTTGAAATATACATCGGCGGACGACGTGCGGCAGACCGTTTTCCCGCTGCGAACGCTCATCACACAGCAGCCGGTGTATACCGTATGCTTATGCCCCGAAAGCGACGAGAGCATATTAAACGCGTCCTCCGCGTCCTCCGGCTTGCCGAGGATTTCGCCGTTGTTTGAAACGACGGTGTCGGCGGCTATTATTACGGCGTTTTTATCCTTGAGCACAAGCTTTGCCGCCGCTGCCGCTTTTATCAGCGCAAGCTCCTGAACGTAAAGCTCGGGAGTTATGCCGTCCCGGGATACGGCGCTTTCGTCCGCGTCGGGAACGACGACGTCGTATTCAAGGCCTATCGATGCAAGAAGCTCCTTTCGTCTGGGAGACGAGGAGGCTAAAATAAAATGTGGGGTCATTACGGGTCCTCCAAACTTTTTATTTTTCTTCAAAGGGGGCTCCGCCCCCTTTGGAACCCCCGGGTTTGCTGTTTTTTGTTTGCGCGCAAAGACGGTGACAGTGCGGCACATATCACCCCTTCCTCGGAAAGGATGTTACGCTGCACATACATTCCTCGGAAGGGGAAATATGCGCCGCTTTTAAGATGCCGCTGTGTAAGGCGGCTGTTGTCTGTTACGCGAAATGTTCGGTGCAGCAAGCGAAACGCGTGCCGTCTTCGTGCGTAAAATAAAGATTTTTTTGCTTGTGTCGGGGCGCGTGGTGCGCGTGAGCGCAGCAAGGCGATTTTTGAGCGGAACAGATAACAGTTGCCTTAATGAAGGCTCCGCCCCCTTTGGAACCCCTGGGTTTGCTGTTTTTTTGTTTGCGCACCCGAAAAAATATCTACTCAACGCCCCTGAACAAGTGGCCGCGGGTGAAGGCGTTTTCGGGGAAGGGATTGGCGGCTGCCGCGCCGCCGAGCGCGGCACGGTAAATATTTATAATCTCCGTGCACTCCTCCGGCGTTTCAACGGTAAAAACAAGCTTTATAATATCGGCGCCCGTTTTTATGAGCTCCTCCGCCCTGTCTGCCGCAAAAAGCGGCTTTGAATTCAGCAGCCCGCATATGCAGCCTTCGCCGCATACTATGGGAAACCGCTCGTTTTTGCGGTCCTTTAAAAACACCCCGCCGCGCTGCTTTCCCGTGCAGCATCCGGCGGCCTTTACGGGGCAGTTTTTCATTATCATAAGAGTAAGCCTGCCGTAGCCTATTACCTCAGTTACTGACGACGTGCGCCGCGTTATGTCCGAAAGCTCGCGGACGGTCAATTCCGGCGAAAGCGTTATTGCCTTAAGCTCGGAATACATATCGGCGGTAAGCGAATTGAAAACGTTAAGCCGCTCCGAGCCGTATACGTCCTTGCCTTGATTTTTGTAAAACCGCACGGCGGCGTTTGACGAAGCAAGCACCCGCTTACATTCCGTTTTGACGGGCTTAAAAATCGCTCCCGTGTCGGCGATAATATCAAGCCCCTCGGAAACGAGCGCTTCGGCAATGATGAGCGGCGCGTATATTGTTTTAATGCCCGCCTTTGCCGCGGCTATTGCCTGTCCGGCAGTAAGCACGGACGCGGAAAGTGACGGCGTTTTTGTTTTGCTGTTTTTTATTTCGTTTAATTTAAAGGTGTACCGGCGGCGCGGCCGCACGGACGTGCGGATTTTTATAAGCTCCTCGGCAGCTTCGCGGCGTGCCGCGTTGATTTCGCGTATCGGAACGGTTAAGTTATCGTCCGAAAAAACGGCCTGCGCGTTTTCGGCGTAAAACGGCGTTTCGCCGAGCTTTGTAAGCTGCTCGAGCGCGCGGCTTTTTTCAAGCGGCTTTTTTTGTGCGCGCTCCGCGCCGGCGCTTCCAGAGCCGAACGATGTGTTCCCGTTTCTGTCGGTTATAACAACGCCGGCGGGCTCGTTTTCCGTAATATACAGAGCTATGTCAACGGGCAGCTTTTTTTCGGCGCCGTTTTCGGAGGCTCTTGACCTTGCGGCCGCGGAAAAGCCCTTTTCCGTGCCCGATGAATTTTTGCTGCTCATCATTTCGCCGCCGAGACGGTTTTTAAAATAGCCGTCCGTAAAGCCGGAGCGCGAAAATGCGTTTTCAAGCTCCTCAAAATCTTCACGCGAAACGGGGGAGAGATTGTCAAGGTATTTTCTGTATATTCCCGTTACGGCGCTTACGTATTCGGGACGCTTGAGCCGCCCTTCGATTTTGAGCGACGAAACGCCCATATCGCAAAGCTCCTTTAAATCGTTTATAAGAGCAAGGTCTTTGGGGCTTAACAAAAAGCCCGATTTCTGCTTTATCGATTTCCCCTCAAGCGTGTATGCAAGACGGCACGGCTGTGCGCAGCGACCCCTGTTGCCGCTTCTGCCGCCTATAATGCTCGACATTAAGCACTGCCCCGAATAGCACTGGCAGATTGCGCCGTGGACAAACACCTCGATCTCGGCCTTTGCGCCGCGGCATATTGCGTCTGTTTCGTTTTTTGAAAGCTCCCTTGCAAGCACAACCCTGTCAAAGCCCATATCCTCAAGGTATTTTACGCCCTCGAGCGACGTTACCGTCATTTGCGTGCTTGCGTGAAGCGGCAGGTCGGGAAACGACGATTTTATCATTTTCGCCGCGCCCGCGTCCTGGATTATAAGCGCGTCCGCGCCCATATCGTTAAGCTCCGAAACGTAGCTTAAAAGCTCCGGCAGCTCGCGCTCCTTTATGAGCGTGTTTACCGCTATATGCGTTTTTACGCCGTAAAGGCGGCAGTACGACAGCATTTTTTGCATTTCGTCCGGCGAAAAGTTGTGAGCCGAGCGGCGCGCGTTAAAATTGTACCCGCCCATATAAACGGCGTCCGCGCCCGAGCGGACGGCGGCCATGAGCTGTTCCGTCCCGCCCGCCGGCGCAAGAAGCTCCGGTATCATTGCTTGTCTATGAGGTCGAGGATTTCCTGTTCGCGTGCGGCAAATTCCTGCTTCAGCTCCTTCTGCTTATCCTCCATGAGCTTAAGCTGGCCCTCGAGGAATTTTACGCGCTCGTTTGCGTCCTCAAGCTCCTTTAATGTTTTTTCCGCGTTTACAAGCGCCTGGGACTGTTCGATTGTAACCTGACCGCTTTTTAATTCGTCAAGCTCCTCGCGTAATTTTTCGTTTTCGGCCCTTAATGCTTTGTTTTCGTCGATGCGCGAATTGAGCTTCAGGTTGCAGGCCTTAAGCTGCTCGTTTACGGTGTAGCCCGCTTCGTTCACCTTGAAATATTCGTCGCAGATATTCAGAGCCGCAAGCACGAGCGGACGTTCGCCCATAACGTTTGAGCCGCTTTCTATAACGGCGTCGATTTTTTCGTTTATGTGCTCGCCCAGAGCCTGAATGTATTCCTCGCTCTCCTCCGCGATGACGTTGTACTGACGTGAATTGATTGTTAATGTGACTTTATTCATTACGCGTCCTCCATGTATGTAAGGCGCATTTTGCGCTTACGTATAATACTTCTATTATATTATACTCTATTTTGCGGAAAAAATAAAGAGAAAATTTATAAGAAAATAAAAAAATATCGAAATTTGTTGATTTTTCTTCAAAGGGGGCTCCGCCCCCTTTGGAACCCCCGGCTACTGCCGCGTTTTTCGTTCGCGGCACATATCACCCCTTCCTCGGAAAGGATGTTACGCTGCACATACATTCCTCGGAAGGGGAAATATGCGCCGCTATTTGAACATATCGATCATCATATTGCAATAATCTTCAAACGAAGTTGTAAAAATATAATTAAGCACAAGTACGTCGCTTATGCTGTTTTCGTTAAACAGGTCGCGCAGATTGCCCTTATACGTGCGCGGGTCAACCATGATTATCGTATGATAATCGTTCACGCACCACGGTACAAAATCGCTTGCGAACGAATCCTTTATAACAAGCAGCGTTTCGCCGTTTAATATTGAATTGTTCGTTATCCGCGTAAACGGATGGTCGGCCGAAAAGAAGAACGAATAATCGTTTTTTGTTGTGTCAAACATCGGCGATGTGTATTTGTAAGGCTTTCCGTCCTTTACGCTTTCCATTTCTACCGTAAGATCGGCGGATTTTGACGTGTCGTACCATTCGAGCACGTCCTTTTCAATATCGCCGTCGGGATGCTGCTCGTAAAGATAGCCGTAAAATTCGCCCTGAGTGTGCTTTTCGAAGTTCGATATTGCCGCCGCGGGCTTTCCCTGCGCGCGCATAAACGACGTGTAGCCGTAATACGAGCCGAGCATCGTCCAGTGATGGTCGCTTTTAAAATAAATATATTCGTCGGTGTGGTTTTCGAGCGAAGAATATATGTCAACGCCCGTTATCCGCGGGTCGAGCTGCGAATATATATCGTCTATCGCGTTTTTCTGGCTTGACTGGACGCTGCTGTACACCTTGTCCGAAAATTCGAGCTGCGTCGGCACAAGCGCGGCGTATACGTTTATATCTGTCGGGATATTTTCGGCGATGTTGTTTATCGCCGCGGCGTATGTCCTGCCGGCGTCCCTGTTTTCGGAAAAAACCTCCATGATTTTGCCGTCGGCTATAAGCATGCACGCCTTTTGGACGGTTTCGGTGCCGATGTCCCTGTCGGCGTATATAACCTTGCCGTCGGGCGGCGTCACGCCCTTTTTGCCGTCTATATACCGCCCCGCGGCGATAAGCTCGGAGCGGAAGGCTATATTATCGTTTACGTAGCTGTCAAAGCTTGACGCAAACTCGCCCGAAAACGCACTGTCGCGCGTAAGGTGCGGAAGCTCCGTGCGGCTGCGGTTTTCGCGTTCAAAGCTGCCCTCGTCGGCAGGCATAAAAAACAGCGCCGCGCTCGAGGCAAGGAGCAGCAGAAAAATTATAACAACCGGTTTCCCGTTCATGTTGACCTCCTATCAAAACGGCCGTGCGTTAAAACCTGAAATACAAAAACGGATTATACGTCTGTCCCGTAAGCAGCAGGAAGCTTATTATAAACCCTGCCGCAACGGCGGCGGGCTCCGCAGCGGCGGCAAACGCGGGCGAAACCTTGCAAAGATGCGTAAATATCACCTTCGGTATCGGCGTTGACGCAATAACGCAGAGGACTATTATCCACAGGTTTGAGCAGAACGCCGAAACGGTAGTAAGATCCCACAGGTCGCAGCCCATGCCGAACGCGTGACGGAAAAACGAAACAAGCTCCGCCGTATCGGTAAAGTAAAATATCCCCCAGCCGATAATCACAAAAAACATCGTGTAAACGTAGCAAAAGGGCGACGGGATATGCTTTATAACGTGTTTCAGCGGGTATTTTTCGATAAGCAGCAGTATTGCGTAAAACGCTCCCCACGCAACAAAATTCCAGCTTGCGCCGTGCCACAGCCCCGTTAAAAGCCATACGATTATAATGTTCCTGACGGGCCTGAAGCGGTTGCCGCCGAGAGGGATGTAAACGTAATCGCGGAAAAAGGTGCTGAGCGAAATGTGCCAGCGCCGCCAGAATTCAGTTATGTTTTTTGCTATATAGGGGTAATCGAAGTTTTCAAGAAAGTGAAACCCGAGCATACGCCCCATGCCTATCGCCATGTCGGAATAGCCCGAAAAGTCGAAATATATCTGGAACGTGTATAATATTATGCCGAGCCACGAGGACGCCGTTGTGGGTATCGCCGCCGAAAGCAGCATCCCGGCCGCGTCGCCGGCGTTGTTTGCGAGAATTACTTTTTTGCACAGCCCGGCGGTAAACCGCTTTGCGCCCGCGGCAAAATCGGAGCTTGAAACGCGCCTGTGCTTAAGCTCCCAGGCGATGTCGGAATAGCGCACTATCGGCCCGGCAACGAGCTGCGGGAACATGGAAAGATACGTTATGTACGATAAAAGCGAACGCTGAACGCGCGTTTTGCCGCGGTAGAGGTCTATCGTGTACGAAAGCGTCTGGAACGTGTAAAACGATATTCCGACCGGCAGCGAAACGTTCGGAACGGGCAGCTTCACCGGCAGCAGCAAATTTAAATTTTCAACGATAAACGGCGAATATTTAAAAACGGCAAGAATGCCGAGATTGAGCGCAAGCGAGCAGCCGAGCGCCGCGCGCGCCTTGTTTGTTGCGTAATGGCGATCTATTATAAGCCCCATCGAATAATCGAGCGCCGCGCTGAATATTAAAAGCACGACCCAAACGGGTTCGCCCCAGGCGTAAAAAACAAGCGAAAAAAGCGCGAGCACCGCGTTTTTATACGTTATGTTCCCTGACAGGTTATAAAAAAGCAGCGCCGCGGGCAGAAAAAGGCAAATAAAAGTAAGACTTGAAAAAACCAAACCGATATTCGCCCCTTTCAGATTTTTTTATTTTACGTCAAAATTCAAAACCTTGTCAAACGATACGAACTTGTGCATAACTCTTAGCATATAGCCCCTGAGACGAAGGCTCATGCACCAGAACCTGTAGTAGCATTTATATAAAAAATTGTCGTTTGAAATATATTTTTCGTCACGGTAAAAGCCCTTTGCAACGGCAATTATCTGCTCGTCCTTAACGCCGTATTCCTTTTGGCACTGATGGTCGCCGCACATAACGTAGCCGTCGGGACGCACCTCTATGCAGCGGTGCATGACCTGCGTGCCGTCGGCGCGCTTGTATACGGGCAGGTCGTATTTTTTCAGCCCGCCCGTGTATTTTACAAGGTAAACGGTGTCGCGCCTGTGGCGGAGCATGGGCCACATGCTTGTGCCGACGGGCGTTGCTATAAATTCCCCGTGCTCGTTTATATATTGCTCAATAAGTGTTTTTTCCATATCGGAATATGCCGCCTTTCCGCCGCCTGCGCGTATTTTTTTATTTTCTCCTGCGCTTTGTCTGCGCCCTTATGCCGAGATTGAGCTTGCGCTTCAGGTATGATTTTATTATCGGCCATGCGTCGTTGCCCAGCGCCACCTTTTCGTCAAGCGACTGATAGAACGCGTATGAACCGAGATTTAAGAAGAAATCCTTCACTCTGTTCGTCGTCTTTTTGCCGGTGTTCTTTTGCGCGCCTATTTTCTGACGGCGGTTGGCTGCGCGGAAGTCGCTGCGCTTTTCCATTTTTCTGTGCTGACGCATCGAATATGCGCGGTTTTCGGAATCGCCGGAGAAATATTCGTCCTCGGAGCTGCGGCGGTGATGATGGTGATGATGTTCGCCGGAGCCCGAACCGGAACGGTGATGCCTGTGCCCGCTTTCGGAGCTTGAGCGTGAACCGCTGTGATGATGGTGATGATGCTCGCCGCTCTCGCCTTCGCCGCTGCTGTGATGGTGGTGGTGATGATGACTGTGTCCGCTTTCGGAGCTGCTGCGGTGAGCCGCTTCAACGTCGGCAGCAAATTCCATGCCGGTGCCGAATTCCTCGTCCTCGTCGTCATAGCGTGATGACGAGCCGCCGTGACGGCGGTGATACGCTTCCCTTGCAAGGCGTCTCGATTCGCGCTCGTCCTCCTCTTTTTTTGCAAGCTCCTTTTGATATGAGCGCGCAAATATAGGTCTTGCAATAAGTATGAGCAGCAAAAACGCCGCCATTGACGCGCCGAAGGAAATCCATTCGTTCATGGAAAAAACGGGCATGACGCTTATTTCAACTATGCGCGTGTGGAAATATATCCAGGTGTACGGGTACATCCAGCGCTGCCAGAGGCAGAGCGCGCCGCCGCCCGCGTACACAAAAAACGTGATAAGCCATACAACGTAATATTTTGAAGTGCTTTTTATATCGCGCACAAAGCGGCGTATAAGCAGCGCGTTGCCGATAAAGAATATCAGCACCGATATTATGCACGTTAAAAGCCATGTTACGTAGCCCATAAACTGCGACATGAGCAGAAACGATATTAAAGACGGTATCATGCTCAAAAAGAACATATCAAGAAGCTTTCTCAAATAGATCATATTTTATTTCTCCGTTTTTGTAAAGAATTTGACGGGGCTTTTTTTAAAAGCCGTTCCCGCCCTGCTTGTTTATTTGCTTTAAGGCGGGCAATACGCTTTTGTTATTATATCAGAAACAAAAATAAATTTCAAGTATCCTTATGCAAAATACATAAAAATGAAATATTTCGGAAATCCAGAAATTACGTTTGACGATGTGGCGCGCAGTTTTGCGGCGGCTGCGCCGATAAAAAAATCTCTGCCGTTTTTTCAATAAGTTTTACAGCATACATCATAAAAAGCGGCAGACATTATAAAATAGTGATGAGCGAAATACCACGATTCGCTGATGATATAAAAGTGAAAATCAGGATTAATAATTTGATTGGCTGGAATTTCAAAGAAAAAGACACGCAAAACAGACCATAGCGAAAGCTACGGTTTTGAA
>DVLU01000031.1 GCA_018715365.1 Candidatus Ornithomonoglobus intestinigallinarum
TATGAAGAAGCCGAGCTCGCAGAGTCCGCCGCCGTTTCTTATAAACTTATAGATATTGCTGTGCGCAACGGGTGAGCCCGTGCACTGGAACGCAAAGTCGGCCGGATAGCCTCCGAACGCCGCTTCAACGGCTCCCGCAAGAGCGTCTATGCCCTTATGCTGCATAAAGTTTACCGTTTCGCCCGCGCCCATTCTCTTTGCAAATTCAAGTCTCTGGTCGTTTCCGTCAACGGCAACGATGTTTTCGATGCCCATTGTGCGCAGAACCGCTATACAGATAAGGCCTATCGGTCCGCAGCCCTGAACAACAACCCTTGAGTTGAATCTCAGTATATCCGTCGTCTTTGCCCTTTCAACGGCATGAACGAGAACCGCGCACGGTTCTATAAGTATTCTCGAATCGAGGTCAAGATCGCTTACGTTGAATACCGACGATCCGCCTCTTATAAAGATGTAATCGCTGAACCAGCCGTTAAGATGAACGTCATCATCGGGCAGAAGTCCGTAAACGTCGGCGCCGCCTACGTTCTGCTTGTTAAGGTCAAACATCGTTATATCGGGGTTGTCCTTAAAAATCATGCAGGTAACAACTTTGTCGCCTATATGAAGCGGCTTTCCGGCGCTGTCAACCTTAACGTTTTTGCCCATTTTAACTATTTCGCCCGTACCCTCGTGGCCGAGTACAACGGGGATAAGCGAGAACGGGTCGTTTTTGTATTCGTGAGCGTCGGTGCCGCATACGCCGCAGCCTTCAACCTTAACGAGTATATCGTCGTCGCCCACCTCGGGTATCGGATATTCCTGTATTTCAAACTTCTTAAGAGCCGTCATCATCGCAACTCTTGCCGTTTTGGGAATATCGCCCTTTGCGGCTGCCGTGTTCCGCACCGCCGGTGCGGCTGCCGGAGCGCCGCCGGTCATTTCCTTAAGCACTGCCTTGACAAGCTCGGCAACCTCGTTTTCATTTATATTCAAGGTCATCTGCTCCTTTCCGGATAAATTATACAATATTTAACGCGTCGCTCAATACGCAGCGTCTTTGTCTTGTAAAGCTCCTCGGCGACGTTATGCCTTCGCCCGTGGGCCCGGCTATCGTAAACGTCGTCCAGCCCTCGGCGTTAAAGCCTATGCCGGCATACGACGGCGCGTTTTTGACAAATATCGTTGTGCATATAGCCTTTGCGTATTGAGTCATGTGGTCAACGTTCTTTGAATGGAGATGCGCGCTGTGGCGGTTGCCGTGCTCGGCTTTGACTGCCATTTCAACGCACTCGTCGAACGTATCGCATCTTACTATGGCAAGTATGGGCATCATGAGCTCCGTCTGAACAAACGGGTGCGAGAACTCCGTTTCGCATATAATGCAGCGCGTGTCCTCCTTAGGCTGTATGCCTATAGCCTGAAGTATCTTCTTTGCGTCGCGTCCTACCCAGTCCTTGTTTATAACAAGCTTCGGCTTCTGACCCTCTTTTTTCGGCTTTGACCATACAAGCACAGTATCGACAAGCTTCTTCGTCTGAGCCTCGGTAAGCATATATGCGCCGTTTTTCATCATATGATGAATAAGCTCATCGGCAACGTTCCTCATAACGAATACCTCTTTTTCCGCTATGCACGGAAGGTTGTTATCGAACGTGCAGCCGTCTATTATATCCTTGCCGGCCTTTGGTATGTCCGCCGTATCGTCAACGACAACCGGCGGGTTTCCCGCGCCTGCGCCTATAGCCTTTTTGCCGCTTGACAAAAGCATTCTTACAACGCCCGGTCCGCCAGTTGCAACAAGCATCTTTACCGACGGATCGTTTACCATTTTATTTGATGTGTCCATTGTCGGGTTTGCTACGGTCGCAACGATATTTTCCGGTCCGCCCGCCGCGAGCACGGCCCTGTTTACAAGGTCAACGGCGTATGCCGATATGCGCTTTGCATGGGGATGCGGGTTAAACAGCACGCCGTTTCCTCCGGCAAGCATACATATGCTGTTGCAGATTATTGTGCAGCTCGGGTTTGTGGACGGCGTTATGGCGCCTATTATCCCGTAGGGGGCCATTTCAACAAGCGTCAGTCCCCTGTCGCCCGAAAGCGCTCTCGTTTCAAGATCGGAGGTACCGAGAGTTTTATCGGCTACAAGATGATGCTTTAATATCTTGTGATATACGTTGCCCATCTTTGTGTCCTCAACGGCAAGCTTTGCCATTACCTCGGCTTCCTCATGAGTAAGACGTCTTATCTCGTTTATTATGTTTTCTCTTTGTTCTTTATTGTAATGTCTGAAAGTTGTGTAAGCCTTATTGCACGCCGCTATTGCTTCCTCCATCGTGTCGAACACGCCGAGCTGCTTGCGCTTCGGCTGCTCGAACTGCGAAAGATCCATTCCCGAAAGCACGCTTTTCACAATTTCGCTTACTTTCTTCTCGTCTACCAACGTCAAACCTCCCTCTTTTATATTATTTCCTTAAAGCCTTAAACACGTCCGCCGCCGTTTTGGCAAGCAGCGCGTCCTGTTCTTTTGTACCGCCCGAAACGCCTACGGCGCCAATGAGCTTTTTTCCGTTAAAAAGCGGTTCTCCCCCGGCAAGCAGCAGCAGGCCGCTGCCGTTTGTCAGACCGTCGAGCATTCCGCCGCGCGATTCCTCAAGAGCCTTATATGTCGGCATCCTGAGCGCCGCCGCCGTATACGCTTTCTGCTGCGCCGCGCTTACCGACGCTATGTACGAGTTATCCATCGCCTCGAGGCACACAAGATTTGCGCCCTCGTTCACGACCGCCGTAACAACGCTTACGCCGATAATTTCCGCCGCGGCGCGCACCGCGCCGGCTATCAGCTTTGCGCCATCGAGATCGACCGTCCCGGCAGCGGAGTATTCCGCTTCCCGTCCGGCCGCCGCTTCAGGCTTAAGCTCCTCCGTCTTATGCGGCTGCGCCTTTTGCGGCGCCGGAGCCTTTTTTGGTGCGGACGGTCCGACGTTCATGTTTTCGGCAACCGCCGCAAGCAGCTCGTCTATAGTTTTGATGCCGTCCAACCCCTTTGCCGATATAATTTCCGCCCGCTTCAAATTAAAGCGGAACGCTTAATTTCATGTAATTACTTATTATATTGCTCAAGTACCTTCTTTGTTACCTCGGCAACAAGGCTCTCAAGGTCCTTCTTGTCGCATGAGCACTTGTCATCCTTGCATACCTGCGAGGGAAGCGGCTTGAAGCCGTGATATGCGGCCGATGATTCTACGCCGTATTTCTCGTTTGCTTCCGTCGGCGACATCGAGCATGTACCCTCCTCGTAGCAGCCCGGGCAGAGCTTTTCCATCGGGTGCTTGCCGGGAACTCCGAATTTCTTTCTGAGGTCAACAAGCTTCTTGACTTCGCCGCACGGGATTTCCTTTTCGCCGCCGAGAAGTCTTGCATATAATAAAAGCTTTGCGTAAAATTCCGTCGATTCCATTCTGAAGAACGCCGTGTTAAGGTCGCAGCCGAACGAAAGAGCACCGTGGTTTGCAAGCAGTATCGCATCGTAATCCTGAAGATACGGTTCAAGCGACTCGGGTATCTCCATCGTCGAAGGCGTTCCGTACTGCGCAATGGGAACTGCGCCGAGGAATATAACAGCCTCGGGCATGATCAGCTTGTCCAGCGAAATGCCTGCTATGGCAAACGATGTTGCGATAGGCGGGTGAGCATGAACAACAGCCTTTACGTCCGGTCTTTCCTGATATACCTTAAGGTGCATCTTGAATTCCGACGACGGCTTCCACGGACCGTTCGATTCCTTGAGGTTTCCCTGTCCGTCAACCTTGCATATCATGTCGGGCGTCATAAAGCCCTTCGATACGCCTGTGGGTGTTACGAAATAGGTATCTTTATCTATCTGAACGGAAAAGTTACCGTCGTTTGCGGCAACGAAACCGTCATTGTAGATTCTTCTGCCAATTTCGCATAGTTCTTTCTTGATTTCGTAATCTGATTTGAACATACTTTTTCCCTCTTTCTTTTGGTTTTGTTTTGTTTTATTTTGTTTTGTTTTTATTATACACCAAAATCATTAAAAAGTAAAGCATTATTTTATTGATTTATTAAAAAAACATCGAAAAAATAAAACTGCTCTCCCCGCCCGGGACGTATAAAACGGACGTCCCCGGCTAACGCTATTATTTTACCACAAAACATATATGTTTGGCAAGTGTTTTTATACACATTTTTCACAATCGGCGAAAAAAAATTTTGCCCGGGCGCAAAATACACAAACATAAACGCCAAAATTTATGCGAAACGACGTATTTTACGCAGTATTCCGGCGTATACAAAATTTTTTTGGCAAATTGAATAATATTGTTCGTAATTTTTTAACATAATAAGGTATTGCAATATAGGCGCGTTTATTGTATAATGGAATTGATGTAATGTCCTTGCGGCGGACGGCGCCGCAAAGGCAGCACAATATAATTGAAATGCGAAAAAATCAAGAGTAGGAGATGTTAATCATGGGTTATAAAGAAACATATGAGAGATGGCTTCATTCCGACGTTCTGTCCGGCGCCGACAGGGCCGAGCTTGAGTCGATAGCCGGCGACGAAAAGGAGATCGAGGAGCGTTTTTACCGCGAGCTCGAATTCGGAACGGCTGGAATGAGAGGTATAATAGGAATAGGAACAAACAGGATAAATATTTATAACGTGCGCCGCGCAAGCCAGGGCGTTGCAAAGTACGTTAATTCGCGCGGAGCCGAAGCGGCAAAGGCCGGCGTGCTCATAGGCTATGACACGAGAAATTACTCGCGCGTCTTTGCCGAGGAAACGGCAAAGGTTTTAACGTGCGCGGGCGTTCACGTTTATCTTTTCCCCGTTGTTCATTCGGTGCCGGAGGTATCGTTCGGCATAAGAGAGCTCGGCTGCGCCGCGGGCGTTATGATAACGGCTTCACACAACCCGAAGGAATACAACGGCTATAAGGTATACGGCCCCGACGGCGGCCAGCTTCCCCCGGATGCCGCGGACGTTGTTGTTAAGGCGATAGACAGCTATGACGTATTTGACGACGTTAAATACATTTCCCTCGAGGAGGCCGTTGAAAACAGCCTTTTGACCGTTCCCGGCCCCGAGCTTGACGAAAAGTTCCTTGACGCCGTACAGTCGCAGCAGCAAAATCCCGAAGCCGTAGCGGCCGTTGCCGATACGTTTAAGCTCATATATACGCCGTTCCACGGCACGGGCTCAAGACCGGTTAAGGCAATACTTAACAGGATAGGCTTCAAGAATGTGCTTGTTGTTAAGGAGCAGGATACGGAGGACGGAAACTTCCCGACCGTTAAGTCGCCTAACCCCGAAAACAAAGAGGGCTTTACGATCGCAATCGAAATGGCAAAGCAAAACGACGTTGACGTTATAATAGGAACAGACCCCGACTGCGACAGAGTGGGGATCGTTGTGCGCGACGCCGAGGGCATATACAGAACGCTTACGGGAAACCAGACGGGCGCTTTGCTTGTTGAATACATTCTGCGTTCAAAGAAGGAAAAGGGCACGCTGCCGTCAAACGGCGTTGTTATAAAAACAATCGTTACAACGGAGCTTGCCGCCGCAATCGCTCACAGCTACGGCGTGGAAATAATGAACGTCCTCACGGGCTTTAAGTATATCGGCGAAAAGATGACGGAGTTTGCCGAAACGGGCAGCCATACATACCTGATAGGCTTTGAGGAAAGCTACGGGTATCTCGTCGGCACTCACGCACGCGATAAGGACGGCGTTGTTGCAACAATGCTTATCGCCGAAATGGCAGCTTATTACAAGGCAAAGAATATGTCGCTTTACGAGGCGCTTCAGGAAATATACAAGAAGTACGGCTATTACGACGAAAAAACAGTTTCGTTCACGATGCCCGGCAAGGACGGCATGGAAAAGATGGCGGCGCTGCTTAAGGGCCTCAGGGAAAATCCTCCCGCAAAGGTTGCCGGAATGGATATTGTTGTTTACACCGATTATATGTCACAGACGGTAAAAGACACAAAGGGCGGAATTTCGCCCATCACGGATCTGCCGAAGGCTGACGTGTTAAAATACAACCTGTCGGATGAAAAGACGTATTTTATAGTTCGTCCCTCCGGCACGGAGCCGAAGGTAAAGCTTTATCTCGGAACGTTTGCCGACAGCTTTGAAAGCGCCGAAGCAACGATCGAAAAGGTGCTTGCGGACTGCAAGTCGCAATTCGGCCTTGAATAAATGGTGGTGTAAAAAAATCGCCCAGAGCGTTCAAGGGCACAAAACCTGATGTTACTTGCTTTTAATGTGCTTAAAAAAATATCCCATTAAATGCAGAAAATCCGCCATTTTGAGCGGATTTTCTGTGTTTGTGCCCTTGAACTACGAACAAAAATCACCCTCGGAGTATGTCTATACGCCGTCGGGCAAGGTTTACAGCGTCGGCTGCGACCGCCGCTGTAAACTGATTTTCGTCCGTTCTGAACGATTTTTTCGAACACCCCCATGCGCACTCATTTTATATGTCAAGTTTTTTTACAGCCCCGGTCTGCGCTAAAAGCGACAGCCCTATCCCATTTTTCAATTTTAAATCACCTAACCATTTCGTCCTGACGGCCTGTAGCCTTATGCGACTTTATAACGCTCATGATTTCGTCTATGCTGCTGGCGGCCATATCGCCGAGGACCGTGTTTTTAACGGCCGAGGAGGCGTTGCCTATTTCAAGCGCCTGCTGAACGTCGCCCGTTGTGAGCAGCCCGTACAGCACGCCCGCAAGGTACGCGTCGCCGCTGCCTATGCGGTCTATTACTTCTATATTATTATACGGCTCCTCCTCATAGAATTTCCCGTCGAACAATATTTTCGAATTAAAATTATGGCGCGTCGGCGAAACGGCTTCGCGGCGCGTTGTTGCAACGAGCCTGCAGCCGTAATCGTTCACATACCCCTGCATTATTTCCTCAAGCGTGCCCGTCCTTTGAAGCATACGCCTTGACGTTTCTTCGGAAACAAACAGCAGGTCAACGTAATTGAATACGTGCTCTATAACGGGACGCGCTTCTTCCTCGGTCCAGAGCGCGGCTCTGTAGTTTACGTCAAACGAGATGAGAGCGCCCGCATCATGGAAACGCTTTATCATTTCGAGCGTATCTGCGCGCAGGCCTTCGTCTATCGCAAGCGTTATGCTGCTTACGTGGAATATCTTTGTTTTTTCGTATATGTCGTCCGGCAGCTCGTTAAGACGGAGCGAGCACATAGACGAGCGCGCCCTGTCGTATATTACGGACGATTTGCGCGGGTAAACGCCGCTCTCGTAATAGTAAATGCCGAGACGCCTGTCGTCGGAATAATCATATATAAGATAATCGTCGCTGACATTGCCGTAGCGTATTTTATTTCTTATAAAATGCCCCATTTTGCTTTTCGGGACTTTTGTTATTATTGCCGAGCGAGCGCCGAGCATCGCCGCGCCGGAAACAACGTTCAGTTCGCTTCCGCCCGCGTTTTTCTCAAACGTTTCGCTCTGCGATATTTTCTCCTTGTTCGGCGGCGACAATCTGAGCATAACCTCTCCCAAACCGATAATGTCAAATTCCGTATTCTCTTTAAACATTCCTCATCTCTCCCTTTCATTTTGATTTATGCGCTCAAGACATGAGCTTATACAATTATTATATCAATATATTTGGTAAATTTCAATATATGATACGTAAAATTTTTTCAGGTTTTTACGGCAAATTGTCACAAAAAGAAACGCCGCGGAACGCTTTGTGCGGCAAAACGAATCAAATTCACTGATTTTTTATCCAAATTATAAATTTTTATTATTGTAATTGCGGCGAAAATATGTTATAATAGATTTATATTAATAGTGATGAGCGAAATACCACGATTCGCTGATGATATAAAAGTGAAAATCAGGATTAATAATTTGATTGGCTGGAATTTCAAAGAAAAAGACACGCAAAACAGACCATAGCGAAAGCTACGGTTTTGAA
>DVLU01000032.1 GCA_018715365.1 Candidatus Ornithomonoglobus intestinigallinarum
AGGAGGTTCTTACCGATGAAAATGCCGACTGCGCACAGATCATGAGCGATGCAAACAGTGATTTCCAGATGAATTACCTTGATAATCTGGCGTATTGATAAACTTTTTATACGGTGATTTTTGCAGGGGTATTGCCATACCCCTGCAAAAAAAATGCTTTTTTTTAAAAAAACATCTGAAAAACATACAAAATCGGAGGGCTTATATTATGTATGATGTGGTTGTAATAGGCGGCGGAGTGTGCGGTGCCATGATACTGCGGGAGCTTTCGTCATACAGGCTTAAAATATGTATGGCAGAAAAAGAAAACGATATTGCTGCGGGAGCAAGCAAGGCGAATTCCGCAATAATTCATGCCGGATTTGATGCGGAAAGCGGAACGCTTAAGGCAAAACTGAATGTTTGGGGCTCCGAGCTTATGGAACGGACGGCGAAAGAACTGGGCGTTAAATATAAAAGAAACGGCTCTCTTGTCATCGGCTTTTCGGAGGAGGACAGAGCCGTTTTGACGGCTTTGTATGCGCGCGGCGTAAAAAACGGCGTTAAGGAGCTCAGAATAACGGAAAAAGAAGAGCTGCGCAGTCTTGAACCGAATATATCCGATAATGCCGTGTGCGCACTTTATGCGCCGACAGGCGCAATAATATGCCCTTATGAGCTTACGATCGCGGCTGTGGGCAATGCTATGGATAACGGTGCGGAGCTTATGACGAATTTTGAAGTTACAAGCATAAAAAAATGCGATGACGGATGGGAAGTGTGTTCCGGCAACCGCGAACTGAAAACCCGTGCTGTTATAAATGCCGCCGGTATAAACGCCGACAAAATATCGGCGCTTGCGGGAGATGATTCGATAAAGCTGCACCCGCGCCGCGGAGAATATATACTGCTTGACAAAACGGAAGGGGACACAGTATCCCATACGATATTCGACACTCCGTCAAAGCTGGGGAAGGGGATACTTATAACACCTACGGTTGACGGCAATCTGCTGCTCGGCCCCACCTCCGAAGATATTTTCGACAAAAACAATACGTCTACAACGGCGGGAGGCTTGTCGCTAATAAAGGAGCAGGCATCAAAACGGCTGAAGGCGGTCGCTCTGAATCAAACAATAACGTCTTTCTGCGGTCTGAGAGCCGTAGGCAATACAGGCGACTTTATAATAAACAGCCCGGAAAACGGATTTGTAAATGTTGCGGGCATAGAATCTCCCGGACTCAGCGCATCTCCCGCAATAGCAAAGTATGTTGTTCGGATGCTTAAAAATAACGGTTTTAAGCTTATAAAAAGAGATGATTTTAACCCCGTGCGCAAACCCGCGCATTGGTTTTCCGATGCATCGGATGATGAAAAAAACGAAATAATAAAAAAGAACGGCGCTTACGGCAGGATAATATGCCGATGCGAAGGCGTAAGCGAAGGCGAAATACGCGAGGCTATACGCACAAACCCGCCGGCACGTGATCTTGACGGCATAAAACGCCGTACACGCGCGCAAATGGGACGTTGCCAGGGCGGCTTTTGCACACCGTATCTTGCCGAAATTCTTTCCGAGGAATTACATATCGACATAACCGAGATTACAAAATCGGGCGAGGGTTCAAAAATTATTTTCGGAAAAACGAAAGGGGAGTGCCAGCTGTGACTGAGCTTGTTATAATAGGCGGCGGACCTGCCGGTATGAGCGCTGCCGTAAGCGCGTATGAAAACGGGATAAAGGATATTTTGATATTGGAGCGCGACGAACGCCTGGGAGGAATACTCGGTCAGTGTATACATAACGGTTTCGGGCTTCACCGTTTCGGCGAGGAATTGACGGGCCCGGAATATGCCGAGCGTTACGAGCGGCAAGTGGAGCGGCTTAAGATACCGTACAAACTAAATACAATGGCATTAAATATATCAGAAGATAAAACGATAACAGCGTCAAATCCGCAAGACGGCATTTTCCGGATAAGGGCAAAAGCAATTATTCTTGCGATGGGCTGCCGCGAAAGGTCAAGAGGAGCGTTGAATATTGCGGGAACGCGCCCGGCGGGAGTATACAGCGCCGGAACTGCGCAGAAGCTTGTAAATATAGACGGATGTATGCCGGGCAAAGAGGTAGTTATATTGGGTTCCGGCGATATAGGACTTATTATGGCAAGGCGTATGACTCTTGAAGGAGCAAGGGTCAAGGCGGTGTGCGAGCTTATGCCGTATTCGGGCGGCTTGGCAAGAAATATAGAACAGTGTCTGAATGATTTTAACATACCGCTTTTGCTGAGCCACACCGTTGTTGAAATACACGGCAAAAAACGTCTTGAAGGCGTAACGATAGCAAAAACCGATAAAAATCTTTGTCCTATAGAAAGCACAAAGCAATATATACCATGCGATACACTGCTTTTGTCTGTCGGGCTTATACCGGAAAACGAGCTTACTTTGGGGGCGGGCATCAAGCTTGATAAAACAACAAAAGGCGCCGCCGTTGACCAGGACAGGCAAACAAGTATTGAGGGCATATTCGCATGCGGCAATGTCCTGCACGTCCATGACCTTGTTGATTTTGTATCGGAGGAAGCCGAAACTGCCGGCAGAGCAGCAGCGGATTACATAAAAGGCGTATCCGGACCGGCTGTAAATATACCTATAAAAACAGATGGCAAAATAAGGTATACCGTACCGCAGGTTATAACACAAAAGAAGGACGTTAAAATTTATTTCAGAGTTTCAAACGTTTACCAAAATGTCTCAATAAAAGTTTTTGACGGTGAAAAGAACGTATTTTCAAAAAGGCTTATAAAGGCAGCTCCGGGAGAAATGGAGTGCATAACACTGAAATCCGAGCTTTTTGAAAATGCCGAAAAACTGGAGTTTGGATTGGAGGAGAATTAAAATGACCGAAAGGCAGCTTACCTGCATAATATGCCCGAAAGGATGTATAATAAATGTTTCGCTGTGCTCAGACGGCAGCATTTCAAATATTACGGGAAATTCATGTGCACGCGGTAAAATGTATGCCGAAACGGAATGCACAAATCCAAAGCGGACAGTCACAACAACAATGCGCTGCACAGACGGCGGAGTTGTCGCAGTAAAGACAGACAGGCCCATTCCAAAGGCGTCCGTTATGGACTGCATGAAAATAATAAACAGCGCCGAAGCAACGCTGCCGGTACATACGGGAGATGTTTTGCTGCGCGGCGTATTCGGCAGTAATATTGTCGCTACGGCAAAAAGAACAGCATCATAGCATATTCAGAATCTAAGCTAATGCCGATGCTTGTCTGCAGCAAAAAATAGCATCCAAGTCAGATAAAGAGCAATTTATCTGACTTGGATTTTGATTTTCATACAAGCCACTCCCCGGCGAGGTGCGCGGAGCGCGCTTAACATTTTAAATATCTATGCGCATGCCGTCGTATGCAGCGCTTATGCCAAACGGCGCCAGACGTTTTTCAAGCTCTGCCTGAGTACCGTGACAGCCGTGCGCAAAATGAGAGAGGATTATTTTGCCGCCGTCCTTCAGTACGCCTGTGTTTTTTATTGTTTCGGCGATTATTTCAGCCATACGAAGATTGTTGTGCTCAAATATGCGGTAATCTCCGTAATCATCGCCGAGAGTGCCGTCGAGAACAAATAAATCGTATGCGTAATTTCGCATATAGTACCATGCATCGCGTCTTATCCATGCCCCGTCGCAGCCATAAAATATTCTTTTGCCGTCTTTTTCCGCAATATAGTGAACCGCCTGTTCGCCGCAGATTTCCGTACCGTGATTGGCCGGCACGGCTGTTACGCCAAAGCCGCATATGTCGATCTTCTCAAAAAGCGGCATGATATGTATGTCAATATTTTTAACGTCAGAAAGCATCGGAACGACGTGCTCCTCGCAGTATATTTTATTGACACCCTCAGAGCATAAGCGCGAAACGCTTTTTAAATCAAGGTGATCGCCATGCGAATGGGTTACGATTACCGCCCCGGCATTTTCAAGCAGCCCGGCACAGTTAAAATCCTCGGTAAAGCCGAAAATATGCGGTCCGGGGTCTATAAGCAGTCTGCCGCCGATGAGCGCCGATGAAAAACGGCGGTAGCCGGACGTGCCGCGCAGCGACACGTCCCAGTCCGATGCGCCCGTTCCCAGAAATTCAATATCCATAGCTTAGTAATTGAACTCCAGGAGATTATAGTCCGTTTGAGCCAATACGGCGCCCTGTGCTCCAAGCTCCTCTAGATCCGGATTATAATTTGCCAGGCCGGAGCTTGTGACTATATTTTCGCTGCTGAATTTCACTGTTTCCATAACAGGCTCAATATATTTTTTACGTTCTTTCATTGTATATATCTCCCCTTTCCGTTATCTGCTTACAACCGACGCGCTTATTGTCTCCGTTGCGGGGACGTTGTTTATCTGGAGTCCGATTGTGATGTTGCCATCTGCCACTTCAATTGCACCGAACGCCTTGGACAGCGAGAAATACGCTGTTGCTCCGTTTTCTTTTTCGATGCGGATTTCCTTGCTTTGAATATCCTTTACCGAAAGTCCTTCCAGCTTAAAGCCTACGTTTTGTACAGTTTTACCGTCTTCGGTTTCAAATTGCTCCGATGATTGCATTTCGGTCATGGATTCTTTTTCAACCGACTGATCGGCTTTTACCGTGTCGTCAACTATATCTATAAAATCAATTGCAAAATATACGCCTTCGTATACGCCTTCGTCATATCTTTCCGTAAAGTTAAATGTTAAGGTATTTTCGCCCAAACCAAGTGATACATTTTCTATGGTATACAGTCCCGGTGTAAATGTTATGTTTGCCCCATTTTTCTCCATAATTTCATAACTCATGTAATTATCATTATTAAATGCAGTAAAGTCTAAAGCAATACTATTCTCTCCGTCATTTACCTTAAGCGTTGCAGGGCTCAGCCAAGTATGATTTGCCTGAAGCGCAGCTCCTATTTTTAATGTATATGTACCTGCCGAAGGAACATTTATTGTAAAGCTTACTTCTTTTTCTTTTGCATCGCCATCCCCGTACTGTGCCACATAGCCGCCGCTTGCCGTTTTTACCTCTGTTTTATTAAGTCCGGTACCTGTCAAATCCTCCGCTTCAACAGTATCGATAACGCTGCCGTAATCTGCTCCTGCAAACGAGAGATCGATAAAATCTATGGATGCAAATATTCGGGGATTGCTTTCCACTCGTTTGCCCGGTTTCAGCGTTATTGTGTTTTCGCCTTCAACAAGGTAGATGGCATCGTTTCTTATATAGAGATTAGTGCCGAATGTTTTATTGTCACTTGAATATTCTTTGCGTGCGTATGCGGCCGATGCAGCCGTAATTCCTATTCCGTCAGCTGTTACACTTCCCGTATATCTTATGGCTTCGTAATCGCCGCCGTTAAAGCTTACCGCCATAGGGCTTACAAATGTACGCTCCGATATGGCAGCTCCGAACTGATAATAACCCGTTACCGGGACGTCGACTTTCATTGTAAATACAACGCTGCCGTCTGTACCCTTGCTTATATACACGCTTTTTCCACCGTTGGCACTAACTAATGAATATTCACTCCATGATGCATTGCCGTAACTCGTTCTGAAATCTTCCGCTTCAAAGCGTGCGCAATAGCCCGATGTATAGTTGTCTGTCAAATGATAATAATCAACGTATTTCGCCGCCGCATCGCCTTCAGCCGAAGCAACGGCCGCAAATGATGAAAACAGTGCGGCAGATAAAACAATCCCCATTGCTTTTTTGAATGTTTTATTCATGTTAACCTTTCCTTTCTCCTGTTTTTCCTTTCCTGTCTTGCCCGAAGTTATATTTTCCCTTCGGCGCTTGATATTACAATCGATCTCAAAAATGAATTTACACTTCCCCATTCCCCTCCTTCCTCAGGGTTAATTTTCATAATCGAGAAGGCTTGTCTGAAATTTTTGGTTTGCCTCGGCTATTATTGCGTCACAGTCGGCGTTCGGATCTTCAAGCGCGCGCAGTATACATTCGTCAAGTATTTTATAAAGCTCCTGCGTGCATACCGGTTCTTCAAGCCTGTATTCCACATCCGAGGCATTGTTAAACGACGAAACGTAGTCGGGATTTACATTGCTGTACCTTGCAATAAGCTCATCCTCAAAGCTGCTGTTTGCGGCAGAGTCGTTCCAAAGCTGCATTCCCGTTATGCCTATAACGCCGTCGTTTTTCTCATATTTTTCTCTGTAGCTGTTTTCCATCTGCTCCAGTTCTTTTTCCGCATCCCTGTCTGCCGTGTAGCCCTTGTCATACATGAGCCATTCAAAGGCGATACGTTTTTTCTCGTCCGTGATATTCGGATTTATACCGTAATAGCCGCCGCCCACCATCGAAACTCTGCCGGCCGGTCCGCGCGGCATTTTTGCAAGACCTATATTCTGCGGCACTATGAGCCCGGACTTTACGGCATTATCGAGCTGAACGTTTTGAGCGAACGTCATTGCCGCTTCGTTTTTGCCTATCATCGCAAACACATCGTCGTTTGAAACGTCGGTTTCCGTTTGAAGCGAGCCGTCCTTCCATTTCATATACTGTAAGAGCCTGAGCGCATCGGCACATTCCGGCGTATCAAACGACGCTTTCATTTCGCCGTTGTCCTCTTCAACAAAATGAACGCCGTAATTCCACGCAAGCACCGTAAAATACCAGCCGCCGTAACGGTCGGTTGTCGGGAACACAAATCCGCATTTGCCGGTTCGTTCTTTTATGAGCTTTGCAGTTTGACGCAGCTCCTCAAAGCTGTCCGGGGCAATAGGTATGCCGTTTTCATCAACCAGCCCGGCCTCCTGAAACAAATGGACGTTTATATACAACCCCATTGAATAAACGGTGCGCGGCACAAAATATACCTTGCCGTTTTTTGATATATTCTCCATCATAAAATCATTTATGCGGTTAAATAAGTTATAGTCCTTTAATTCCTGCGTAATATCGGCCGCGTAGCCCTCGTCTATAAGCTTCTGCACTTCGGTGAAGTGCGTATCGTAAATGTCTGGCAGAGTGCCGTTTTCAACCATTGCGGAAAAAGTGTTAGGATCGTATTCCCATTCAACAGGGATTATTTTAACGCCCTTATGCGTGCTCTCAAAGCTTTCTATATGCTCGTTTATTGTGCTTTTGTCTGTGACATAGCCTATTTTTATAACGGTATTTCCTCCCGTTCCGCCGCAGCCGCCGAGCATTGAAGCGGCAATCGCCGCCGCGGTAATCATAAAAACGATTTTCTTTATTCTGTTTGTCATAGCTATCAAAATTCTCTCCGTATTTTTTCTTTTTATCTATTATAACCTCAATACATCATATTTTGCAACTACCGATTTTTTAAATTGTATCGTTTTTTATGTTTTTTGCCTATCTGTTTTTAATATTTGTTCCGCTTTTTGAGATTTAAGGCTTTTCATCTCAGAATATACGGTATTTACGGAGAGAGGATATGTGGGAGATACGCCTGAAGAGAGCTGCGTTCGCAGTACCGTATATCCTGAAATCAAAAGCCTTAATTTGTTTTTGCATAAGCCGCGCTTAGTGCGGCGCGGCTTATTTTTATCTTCAGCTTTGCCCGCCCTTTTGTTTTTTGGGGCTAAATTTCCCCGGGCGTTCTTTATTTTTATGTTTGTCCCGATATTTCTTTAAGCGCAAGATACACGCCCGCTGTCCAGCCGAGCATCGGCGGCGTGCCATATTCGGACGCCGCGTCGGTATTGCCCGTTACCGCATTGTATTTTTCCCAGAGGCAGTTCGTCCCGGCATATATTTTATCTACGGAATTTATATATTTTCCCGCGATCCGCGCTGCCGACCCGGTAAGGCCGTAATTTAAAAGTCCTTTTACGGTGATGTATGTTATCGGCGCCCATGAATTCGGGTATGCCCATTGGCACGTAATATCAGCCGTTTTTTGTTCGCATACGGCTATTCCGTGCTCAAACTCGATTTTATGCAGCATATTTTCGGCTGCCCTTGCTTCGCTGTCCGAAGCCAGTCCGGCAAAAAGCGGAAAGTACGACGCCGCCGAAAAATAATCGGATACGCTGTCTGCTTTTATATTGCAGTCATAATATACGCCGTCTTTTAACATATGCTTTTTCATGGCGTTTTTCCGGGCAGCTTTCCGCTCTTGCCAAAGCACGGTTTCGGACGGAGCGATAATTTCCGAAAAATGCGCCATGTTATCCTCAAGAATGTAAAGCAGGCTGTTAAGCTCCACCTGGGCATAATCAAGCGCCGATATTCCCCATCGCGGAGTTATATCCCAGCCGCTTTCAAAAACAGCGATGCTGTGACGGTAAAGCGCCGAATCGTCTATATCGCGAAACTCGCCTCCGGTGCGCCGCCTGTACATATCCGCGTATGTTTTTATGTTATCGCTTTCCTTGTAATTGCCGCCGTATCGGCTCAAGCCGAACGCTGCCGCGCGTCTGTTTATCCAGAAGGAATATTCCGTTTTAAGCGTTTTATACGCTTTTTCGAGCCATGATTTATCGCCGAAGCACTCGTAAATATCGTACACGATAAGTGACAAAAACGGCGGCTGTGAACGGTTCGAAAGCTCAATATTGCTTCCGTTCGGGACAAAACCGAAGGTGTCCGCAAGGTAAAGAAGGTTATTTGCGTTTGCAAGAGCCGTTTCGGCCAGCCCCGACAGCAGCAGCCCTTTATTTATGAAATACGTGTCCCAATAATACAGCTCCTGAAATATTCCGTCGGCGCACGGCACTGTATACGGATACGGGAGAGCGATAAGACCTCCCGCAGCTTCTTTTGTGCAGCGTATTGTATCTTTCCAGCTTGATTTTATAAATTCGATTACCATACAGACTACCTAATCCTTTATAATTTTTATGCCCTTCGGAGCGCTTATTTCAGATATAACACCGCCGCCGGACTGCTCGTGATACACTTCTATACAGCCCATGGGCGTCGGGTACTTTCCCCTCACCCATTGAAGTCCGCCGAGCTGCGGGTTTATCCTGACCGTTTTGAATCCCGGCTCAATACATTCTATCCCAAGCACGCAGCGGCTCAAAAACGCCGTCGGTCCCCCGGCCCAGCCGTGGCAGAGGCTGTGGCGGAACTGCTTGTAACAGTATTTGCCGAAATCGCCGTGAAGGTCGTTCATGCCCTCGGGAACGGGCTCGTCTATCGGCGCGGCGTTTTGCGTCCATGAAACGTCAAAATCCTCCCAGAACGTTGTTGCGCCGAATTTGAGCATAAGCCCCCAGTAGTTTCTTATAATGTCAAGCGCAGCTTTGCAGTCGCCGGTTTTCGCAAGAGCCAGGAGCGTATAATAGCCCCAGAAGGTTGAAATACCCTCGGCTCCGTTTTTCTTAAGTATCGTATCGCTTATTTTTTTGCTGTCGTCCATATCGGTGAGAGAGACCATTGCGGCTATTTGCTTGTTCCCGGCATATTCGTAATGCTGCGTTCTGAGCCTTTTTACCGCGTTAAGACAGCTTGCCCTCAGCGCTTCGTTATTTAAAATGCCGCACAGCCGTGCGCCGTATTTAAGACCGCGGACAAGCATTGCCTGCATACCGGCATTTTCTTCTTTTGTGTCTTTTGAGCTCCACTCAACAAAACGGCGTTCTATATTATGCGTACCGTCGCTGTTTATGCAGTCTAAAACATGATTTAACATTTCGAAAATATAATTGCGCTGTTCCTTTAAATATTCGAAATCTCCCGTTGCCATATACCAATCGCAGTGAATGGCAAGCCACCACATATTATAGCTTGCATAGCCGTTCATCCAACCGTTGCCCGGCGTATTATCACGAATCAGATCAAGGCTGTCGCGGACAACGCTTACGTCCCCGAACACCGCAAGTATAACCGATATTTCCGGGTGCATATCGCCGACCCACACAAGCCTGTCGCGCTTTATTCCGTCCCAGAGATATTCCTGCATATTGAGATGGACCGTATACGCGCCCGTCTGCCAGACCTTATTTATCAAAGCATCATCACATTCAAAGCTGCCCTTGTATTCAAGATCACGATATTCAAACGCCGCCTGAACTCCGGATATATGAATATCCTCGTTTACGGCTTCAAGCTTTAGGAATCTAAAGCCCGTACTCCATGTTTTAAAATGCTGCCAGCTTGTGACTTTAACAAGCGTATCGCGTATCGCATGATCATTTGTCGCATTTTTCACTCCTGTTTCGCTCATGGCTTCGGAAACGCTTTCTCCGAACACGATGCGCATATATGCTCCGCGAGCCGTGCGCTTTATTACAATATCCGCACCGCCGCTTATTTCGGCGCCAAAATCGAAAATAACATATCCGCCTTTTTTAATCACTGCCGTTTCGTCGTCGTTTAGCACCGCCTGCCGCGGCCGCTCCGTAAGGAGCAGCGCGGAACGGAGCGTATTTTTTTCGCATACGATGCGTTTCGGCATCAGGTAGCTGACGGTAACACCGCTTTGGCGTTCCGCAAATTTCAGGTTTGTCATTCTTTAACGCCTCCGACGTTTATTCCTCCCATTATGTATTTCTGGAATACAATAAATATAACCACCTGCGGAATTATCGCAAACAGGAATGACAGCATCTGCCTGTCCATTGTTATATTTGAATTTTTGATTTTATATATTGCAACGCCTATAACTGTAAGCCGCTCATCGGTTATTGTTATATAGGGCCACAGGAACTGACCTATATTGCTGTTAAAGGTCAGCACGCCGACCGTCATAAATATCGGAAGGCTCAGCGGTACCATGATTTTGCCGAATATTTTAAGATCCGACGCGCCGTCAACTCTTGCCGCTTCAACAAGCGACGTTGATATGCCGTCAAAGAAATTTTTGAATAATATAATATCAAAAATATTTGACGCGGCCATGAGCCACATCGGCCAGAAGGTGTTCAGCATACTGAATTCAAAAACGGGAAAGCTTTTAAATTCCATGTACAGCGGAACCGTTCTCATCGAACCCGGCAAAAGCATAAGCCAGAACATCAGCATAATGATTATTTTTGTTCCGGCAGGCTTTATTTTTGACAGCGAATAGCCCGCCAGTCCGCAGACGATTATATCCGCCGCAACACATCCGCCCGCCATTATAAACGTAGAAGCGTAATATTTGTAAAACTTAAGCTCCTTCCATACTTCAAACAGCTTTGTTATGTCAAAACGCTCCGGAAAGAATTTAGTGGGTATCTGATACATCTCCCCCACATCCTTGAAGCCCGAAAGCAGTATCCATATTACGGGTACCATAACAACGAGCATATCTATTATAAGGAACAGAAACATACATCCGTACAGTATCCGATATTTCGGCTGCTTCATGTCTGAATCGGTAAGAATGCCCTTATCCATATTTTTAAACAGCTTCATAACCTTTTCCTTTCTACCAGTTAATATTTGCTCTGCACCTTTTTATCTGCCGCAAAGTAAAAGCTTGTGAGTATCATAAGTATTATAAACATTATAACGCCTATAACCATTGAATACTGCGGTTTGTTATATTCAAACGCATATTTGTACGACCAGTAGCCGAGCGTCATGGATGCGTTTCCCGGTCCGCCGCCCGTCATCTGCATGGGCTGGTCGACTATCTGGAACACACCCATTATCTGTTTTATCAGAAAGAGCAGCAGTATTCCCGATATATGCGGAAAAGTTATCGACCTGAAGCGCTTTATAAAGCCCGCTCCGTCTATAAGCGCCGCCTCGTAAAGCTCTCTCGAAACGCCCTGAAGCGATGCAAAGTAATACAAAGCCGTCATTCCCGCACTGTTCCACGTCATGCTGACAACGATATAAAGTATCGTAAACCGCGAATCCTGAAGCCATTCATACGGCTCCATACCGAATACGTTTGTCAATACCATATTAAGCAGCCCTGCCTGATCTGGGTAAAACATCATAAACCACAAAAGCATTACGGCCGTTCCCGGCAGCACCGACGGAAAATACACAACAAACCTGAAGAAGCGTCTGAAATGCACAACCTCGTTTAAAACAACAGCAACGATTATCGGCACAATATAGCCTATAAGGGACCACAGCACATACTGAAACGTATTCCACAAAATCTTGAGGAAATCCGTATTCGAAAGAATAACACGGTAATTTTCAAGACCGTTGAATTCTTTTATGCTATAGCCTCTCATATCAAAGAATGACCATGCAATGCCCAATATCTGCGGCCTCACTATCATAAAATATATCACAACGGCCGCGGGCACAATAAGCAGCCAGCCGTTAAACTGCCGCTTTATATGCGCCAACCGCTTATTTGCGCCCGCGCCTTTTTGTTTTTTCAGCGTTTTCACATTATCGCCTCCCGAAAATCACTGATGCCGGATTACTGCTCGTTATTCAAGAAGTTATTCTGGAATTTGTTGTTTGCCTCTGTAAGCAGCGCTTTGCAGTCTGAGTTTTCATCGTTTAACACAAGCTGAATCACTTCATCAAGCAGGCTGTACATTTCCTGAGCGCATACCTCAACTTCTGTTTTGTACGAAACACCCTCCTTGTCATTATACGACGCAACATGGTTTTCGGGTATATTACGGTATTTATCCATCATTTCTATCTTGAAACGCTCAACATCCGACGTATCCTTCCATATCGACAGGTCTCTTATTCCGATAAGTGCATTGCCCTGGTCGTAATTTACTTTCGTTTCGGCTTCTATGCTTGTTCTCATATCATCGGTAAGCTCCGTTGTCGCTCCCTTGAAACGGAGATAGCGAAGCGACGCGTCTATCTGATCCTCTGTTGCGTTGTTTGCTATAACGTAATACGAGCCGCCCATAAGCGATACTCTTTCGGCAGGTCCGGCAGGTATTTTTACCATTGCAACATCCTCCGTTGACATACCGTAATTTGCAACGAGCTGGTTTGCCTGCGCCGGATGCGCGAGCGCCATAGCCGCTTGATCCGTACCCACCATTTTCATCGTGTCGGCATTTGACAGAAGCGTGTTTGCCGGGAGGCAGTTATACTTCCACTTCATATCTTTTAACCACTGCATTGCCGCTACTATTTCATCGGAATCGAGCGTGCCTATCCATTTTCCGTTTTCGTCCTTATGTTCAAATTCTCCGCCGTATGCCCAGCCGATATTGCTGAACAGCCATCCGCCGCCGTTGCCGGTTGTCGGGAACACGAAGCCCGCCGCGCCGGTTTTTTCGGTAACGGTCTTTGCCATCTCCGCAAGCTCATCAAACGTTTCGGGGATTTTCGGCGAATCGTCCTCGTTTACAAGCCCGGCCTGACGCATAAGCTTCATGTTCATAACAACACCTATCGTGTAAACGCTTTCGGGGATAAGAAGCACGTTTCCATCCTCGTCGGCTATGTTTTTCATCATTGTGTCGTTAAGCTTATCGTAATCTCCGTTTTCCTTCATAAACGACGTCACATCCGCCGAATATCCGAATTCTTTTATTTTATTGCCTTCGGTAAAATGCGCCTTGAATATTGTCGGCAGCGTGCCGCCTTCGGCTCTTGCCACAAAGCTCTGCACGTCATACGCCCATGCCTCCGGTTCTATATACACGTCGTTGTTAAGCTTCATAAATTGATCGGCTGCCGCCTGCCATGATTCGTAAGCGACCGTATCGGTATTTTTGTCCGGAGCATTGCCGACCGTTATTTTTATTCTGCCGTCCTCAGTCCTGTCGTCCGCTCCGCCGCAGCCCGCAAGAGCACCTCCCGCCATGCACACGCAAAGCAGCGCTGCCATGATTTTTGTTATTCTTTTCATAATATAACCATTAACTCCTTTCACAAACTTAACCTTCTTCCTTTAATAAATACATTTTTATATACAAATATTGTTTTCGAATTTCATCGGCAGCCCGCCGCACATGATATGCGAAAGGTCGGACATCATAAGGCATTTTGGCGCCGTTATGCCGTTTTTGAAATTCTCAAAATGAAACATCGTTACGCCGGTGTGCGAAACGTTAAACGTTGCCCACACAATATGCGGCGGTATGCGCATCAGGTGCGCGTACCACGTGAGTCCGACGCCTTGATGGCAAAATACGGCAACCGATTTTTCGGAAGGGGCTATTATTTCATAAACACTTCCGCTGCGCTTATAGCCCAGCCGTTCCAAAAGCTCGTCGGAGCCTTTGCCGATACGCTTTACACATTCACGCGCTTGGGTTGACATAAATTCGCGGTCAGCCGTGTACCAGTCATCATACAGGCTTACCGTGTCGTTATTTTTGTAAATCGTATTTTGCTTTTGCCAGCACCATCTTGTTTCTCCGTTTTCACTTACGCGCATCTGTTCATAGGCTGCGCTTTCGCTTGTCCAATCAAGGACGGTAAGCGGCTTTTTCAGCAGCTCGCAGGTGGGACGCGCCGTTTCAAGCGCGCGCCCCAGCGGCGACGAAAAAATCAAGTCGGGTTCATGCACGGCAAACCGTCTTGCAAGCGCTTCCGCCTGACGCTTTCCGAGCGGCGTTAAGCAGTCGTTTTCATAATCGGGATCGCCGTGCCTTATTATATAAAGTTTCATACAGTGAGCCTCACCGCCTTATCTTATTGCTATCATCTCATCTATTGTGCCGTTCCGCGTTGAAATAAATACGGTGTCGGCGTCGCCGCCGTAAGACTGCTCTGTGCGCACGTCGTAAATATTCCCCGGCGTCACCTCGCCCGTTTCGCTGTCGTAAATTATGACGGTTGACGGCAGCATCATAAGCTCCACTGCCTGGTTTGCCGGCGTTACCTGCATAATATTATCAACAACTCTTGTTACCTTTGCTTTTAATATACGGTACGGTATGTTAAAATGCGTTCCTCCGTCGTCGGGATGATACGCGTCGGCATCGTTTAAATAGCCCTCTTTATCCGCGCTGTAGCCAAGCTCGTTTATTATCATGGTGTTGTTTGTATAATTATAAAATACTATATCGCCTTTTTTAAGCTCGCTTGTCAGCGCAAACGCACTTTCCTCAACGGGCAGTGTCTGATACGAGCCGCCGACATAACCCGAGATTGACGTTACTATATCGCCGTCGCTGCCGACCATCTCGCCTGTTTTGTCTATGACCATCATTTTCTTTGTCGTATTGCCGAGCTTGTTACGCACCGCCATAACCTCACACTGTGTGCTGTCAACAACGGTGTTGTATGCCGATGCGTAGTAAAACGCTTCGGCAAATGAATTTTGCCCGAGCGTTGTCACGCTGTAGTCTTTATCCGAGGCGCTGTTCATATCCTCCGGCAGCAGGAAAATCCTCATGCTGTCGCTGCCCGAAACGTCGCCCTGGACGTCCATATGAGCTGCCGTTACCGCCTTAAACATCCTCATGCCGCTCTTCCAGTAAATATAGCCCTTTGAACGGAGCATAAGACAGTTGTTTGTGCTGTAGTCAGCCGGAACGGAAAGGTCGTAAAGGCTGTGAACAACGGGTGTATCTATGCTCGAAACCTTACCGTCGGAATTTGTGTAATACCTTACAACGCGCTTTGTGTGCGCTTCGGAGGTATAGCCCGTTATATCTATATCCTCAAAATTATCGTAAACGGCATAAATCTTATCGACCGCCGTCTGCGGGTCCGATATTTTTTCGCCGTCTATAGTTACATTCGGTATACATTCAATACTTTGGAATGCTCCGCCGTCCGTAAACAGCTTAAGCCCGAGCGTTTCGCCGTCGTCGCCTATATAAACATTTTCGATATACGCATATTTCCAGCCGTCGGAGGTTTCTCCGAGCTTTTCAAAACCCGCAATATTTCCGTTTGCGTCAAGATACGCTTCAGTCTCAATGCCCGATGTAAGGGTCCAGCCGTATATATAATAACCGGGAACTGTTTCGTATTCCGTATCGCCTATTGTGACAACAGCCGTATCGCCGTCATATGCAACACTGTTTATCGTTCCCTTTACGGTATCGACGCAGACGGTTATCTCTATTCTTGCACCGTCAATGGCACGCTTTACGAGAAGCGATGTGCCCTGCGGTATGTTTGTGACGGCAAACTCCGACCCTCCGTCGTCTGTTATTTTACAGGAGGTGTAGCCGTCAAGGTCTATTTTTATATTTGCGCCGTTATCGTCCCTGTTTTTCATGGTTATCATATTTTCGGCGGAGGAATACGATTCCGCTATAAAGCTCTCGTAATCGTTTATTACTGCAACCTCGTATTTACCGTCGTTGTCGTTATCGGTAAGCGTTACGCTGCCGTATTCCGGCACCATGTATTCGGTATCGAAAAGAGGGCTGCCGTTGTATACGGCATCAAATGTCATATCAAGCGTATAGCGAGCCGTTGACGATGAGCCTTCGCTTCTGTAATAATAATACGTGTAATCGGAATAGCTTTCTATCATTCCGCTTTCTATTGTAACGCTTGTGTTGCGTTCATCCTTTATTACAGAAAGCGCCTCATCCGTATCGGGATCGTACACAAGCAGAACGTTGAAACCGAGAAGGCTGTCGGGAAATTCTTTTCCGAGCGTATACGTCCTTCCGTTTACGGACGCCCTGCCGCCGGCAATCGATGAATAAAGCGATATGCCGTTTATTCCGTCAAGAATACCCGTTGTATAGTCAAGGTCAAGCACGTCCCTTATGTACTCGCCGCCGGCCGCGTAATTTATTTCCGCACCCGACGGCGTCATCTCATACGTTTTTACAAACATGAGATTATATATCAAAACGGCAAGCTCGCGTCTTGTCAGGTTATCGTCGGGGCCTGCCGAGATTGATTTTAAAAGCCCCAGCTCGTCCGCCGTACGGTACGGCGTTTCGCCGACCATATCAAAATAATTTTCATAGCCCGCGCTTCGCAAAAGTATCAAAATCGCTTCGTTAAGCGTTGCTATGCTGTCCGCTCCGTACGTTCCGTCGCCGCGCCCTTTAACAAAGCCGCTTTCCGTCATCGCCTGCGCATAGCCGGCGCCGTAATGGTACAGTCCTATATCGGAGTAATACTGCTTTGTCGCAGCGGGGACCGTATCGACGTCGTCGTAATTCATAAGCCTGTATACGGCTATCAGAAGGTTTATTCTTGTTACATCGTCGTCAAGAAGCCTGTCGCTGTTTTCATCAAGCGTCAAAACGCCCATGTCAAACGCAAAGTCTATCTTGCTGCCATCCGCCGCTTCAACTGTGTTTTCCGTTTCCGCCGCGGCCGCCGAAAGCCCTGCCGCGGCAACAGACAGCGCCGCGGCGGCTGCCAAAAGAAGCGCCAGTATTTTTTTCATATTTTATCCGCCTCCTTACTCAAGCGCGCCAAGCGCCTTATATATAAGCACGGCGCTTTCGGCTCTTGTCATATTTTCCGACGGATAGAACATTGCGTTTGAGCGTCCGCTTATTATGCCGCCGTTATAGAGCGAATATACGGCGTTCTTTGCCCAGTCGGAAAGCTCCGCATCGTCGTCAAACACAAAGTCGCCCGCCGTCAGATCAACTCTTGCGGCAATAAGCATTCTGTATACAACAGTCGCCGCCTGCTCGCGCGTTATAAAATCATTTACGCCGAAGCGCCCGTCGCCGTAGCCCGCAAAATAGCCTTCATCAACCGCTGCCGAAATATACGGCGCATACCATTCGTTTTCATCGGTATCCGAAAATCCCGGCGCGTTATTGTTCTGCGTATCAACTCCTGCGGCAAGCGTTATCATTTTTGCCATTTCGGCTCGCGTCACGCCTCTGTCGGGGTCGAAAGTCCTGTCGCTTACGCCGTTTACTATTCCCTTTTCGTAAAGTGCGTTTACGGCGTCGAGAGCCCACTTTGTTTCCTCCATGTCGTCAAAATACTTATTGACGTTTGGCTTTGATTCGGTTGTCTGGCCGTTTCCGCCCTGATTTGCATTTGGCTTTTCCGCATTGTTGACGCTTATCGGATCGCGCCCGCCGCCTCCGAACGAGCCGCCTCCCGAACCGCCCGTGCCTCCGCCGCCGGAACCGCCGGTATTATTCGTGCCGCTGCTTTTAAGCTCCGCAACAGCATCCGAAACATCATTATACGAGTCAAGCTTTTTCCCCATAAGCGATTTATAATCGCTTACATCAAGCGTATTTGAATAGCTTATCTTCCCCGCCGCTTTATACGCTTCAAGCACAAGCTTTACTTCGTTATAGTTGGCCGCGCCGCTTATCGCCGCAAGCAAAACCTGCTCAGTGAAATCGGCGGCAAACGTGTCCGAATTGTTATATGTTCCCGCTGCGGCCGAATAAATTTTATTTTTTGTGCTTTCGGAAAGCTTTTCAAAAACGTTTTCGCCGCCGCTTTCCGGTATCAGCTCATCAAGCCCGAAAAGCATATTGCTTTTATCGTCTTCATACAGCCGTTTTACGGCAGCGCTGCCGCTTTTGTTTACGTTTTCAAGATACGCGCATCTTTCAAACGCAGCCTTGACGTCCGACGCTTCGGGATAATCCGGATTGTCGCTCGTCATAAGCTTATAAACCTCCTCCTGTACGGAAAGCGTATCAAATACGCTCCTGTCGGTTTTTAGCCAATAATCATTTTCTTCGATAAGCGTTTTAAGCGATGATACATCCGCATTTTTTGCAAAGGCCTCGGCATTTAACGCAAATGCGCTCAAAAAATCCTTATCCTTAAAATCCGAATATACGGCAGTCAGCGTTTCCCCGGTCAGGCTTATATCAAAACTGCATGTATAATCTCCCGACTCGCCGTTGTTTTTGTATGTAAATCCGGCATTGCCGCTATCATCGGTATAAATAATATCGTAATAATTGAGCTCGCCTTCGGAATCGGTTACTCTTACGCTTACGGCTGACGGATATTCAAGCCCCGGCACATAAACGCTGCCTGTCATCAGGACAGTGCCGGGGCGGCAGTCAAAGCCGCACCGTGCCTCATCGTCATCCGCATATGCCGCCGTAAACGACAGCAGCATCGATGCGGCAGACAAAATACTTATAAGTTTTCTCATGTCATTCTCCTCAGTCTCCGTTTTACCGCCGGACGGCGGCATAAATCATAAAGAAAGGTTATTTTATATAGAATACTGTCTTTGAAACATAGTAATAATCCATATTGTTTTTTGCGCAGACTTTTATTTCGTATTTGCCCTTTTCAAGTCCGCTGAGATCGACCGTTACGCTGTCGCCGTCCTGCGACCAGTTTTCGTATTCATTATTATAGCAAAGCACCTTTACATCGGTAAGCTCGGAGCTTGGCAATACGGCGTTTAATGTGAGCTCCTCGCCCGCATCGTACGTTCCCATATATTCAACTCCGGAAAGCTCTATGCTGCCGGGATTCAGCTCATTGCTGTCGCCGTCAAGCGTATACACGCCGAAATCCGATATTGTTGTTGCCGGCTTATCCTGTATTCCTCCGGAAACGCCTATTGCAACGTATTCTATAAGGCTTACGTCAAATTCGCGTATATCGACATTTCCGAGAGGCGACTTAAAGAGCGAGAAGCAGGACCACGGATATGTCAGCGTTTCAAGGTCGGTCGAAAACGCCACGCCCGAAGCCGCGCCGCTGTAATATTCCCTGCCGTCCTTCAGATATACGAAAACGGTTGTTGTGTCAACGCTGTCGTCCGAGCATTGACGCTTAAAGCTTATTCCGGACGTTCCCACCATAAACGATGCGTCGTCTACCTTAAGCTTCGGGAAATACCACGTTGACGGATCACCGAACGTTGCCTGCATGGTAAACGTTTCCGCGTCTTTATCGGAGGAATACGATATTGTTCCGCTCTCCTGTATGTTTGTAAGATCCCAGTTTGAGCGGTCAAGCGCACCCTCAAAAAGCTGCACCTGATCGTTCGAAAGCTCCACGCCGCGCATCGAAATATTGTATGCCGACACAGACGGTGAAAGCTCTCCGCCGCCGTCCAGGGCGCCGCTTATTTTAAGCTCGCCCGTTTTACCGGCCGTTGCATTGCCGTTTGCCTTAAGAGTTATCGGTATTGTCACCTTTCCCCAGGGCTGTATCGAAAAGCTTTCACTGCCGATGCTCAAATCAAACTGGCTGCCGTCGCTCAGTTCCGCGCCTATCGTTCCGCTTACGCTTTCGCCGTTCAAGTTATATACAACTGCGTCAACGGTGTAGCTCTTGCCCGCCGCAAGCGAATAGCCCACATATTTGACGGAGGAATCGTTCGTGTCAACGTCCTGCCAAAGCGGCTGGATCACTATCCTGTCGTTTACGTCAAGCTCATGCTTTTCTATAACGTGCTTTTCCCTGTTTACGGGATAATAATTCGAAATATCACATTCGCCGTCAAAGCGTATATAAATAGGATCCTGCGAAACGGATACTGTTACGGTTCCGTTTACCGGCTCAAGCCTTTCCTCATGGCCGTACATATCTATATACGTTGCAGCGTCCGCCTTGATTGTTATATACGACGGCTGCTCCGACCAAAATACTGCCGTATCGTGTCCCATGCCGGTATCGAACAGTTCACCCGTTACGCCGTCCGCGTTTGTTTCAAATTCGCCTTTGTATATTCCCTCGCCGAGCTGATACGTCATATTTTCAATCGACGTATAAACCGGATACGGATAATACGAAGGAGTGTTAAACGACGAATAGTTTCCGCTGTTTTCCATATACGGTCTCGATATAAACCAGAAATGCTTATCCGTGCCGTATGAAAGCGAGGTTACTGCCGACGTTACGCCATAACGCGCCGATTCGCGCATTTGGTCATACGACAATAGATTTTCTCCGTCCTCGGGTATCTGATGTATGCCTGCCTCCGTAAGGTATATCGGAACGGATTCGCCCTCGGAATATACATCGGCGTTTTGTCTTGCGTGGCTCACTCTTGTTTCAAGCTCCGAATGAGCATGGAAATTATATATGTCGCTGTAATTTAAAACGCCGTTTTGCATAAGAAGGTCAAAGTAAAGCCCCGAATACATGGCAAGACCGGTTGCGGAAACATACGGGTCATAGCCGGAATCGGCAAGACCAACGGCCGCCGCTTTAAAATATGCCGAGTACAGATCGGCTCCTGGAGAGTCGCCGGCATTGTCAAGCTCGTTAAAGACCTCTACCATATCTATGCTGCCTTCCTCGTATTTGGGATAATCCCTCCAGAAGGAATACGACGTTTCATACAAGTCGTTTCTGAACTTAACATCCGATTCATCGTTTACGTAACCGACGGCAGTGCCCATAACCTCGACGGTTTTTATTCCCTGCGCGTCTATCTGCTTTTTCAGTTTAAGCTGCTGTTCCGTTGTTGCTTCGCCCATGCCGCGGCTTCTTATCCAGTCAAAGCCCGAAAGGCTCATTGCCTCGGCAATGCTTTTACTTCGCTTCATGGAGCCTGTGTCATATTCGGCTGCCAGATCGGATGCGAAAGCCGTGTCCTCGAAATCGGTCCGCTTATTCGGCGAATGCGTTACAGAAAACGCAGTATATGAATTAAGCGGCTCCGTGCCGTCCGGCTCGTAAATATACGCCCTGTACCAGCCCGGTTCGAATTTACCTATATTTATCGGCATCATCTCCATGCCCTTTGCCGCTGTAACGTCGGCGCTCAGCGTCTCTCTGTTCCATGCGTCAACAATCCTTAATTTATAATTCGTTTCCTCCGGAGCCGTTGTTGTAAATTCGATATTCATCTTTACGGCTTCATCCTCCGTAAACACGCCGCTGTCGGAATCGTCAAACGACAGCCCCGATACGGAAAAATTACCGTTGCCTGCCTGTGATATTGTAAAATAGTCAAGAAATGTAACAACCATATCCTGTGATTGAAGATCCTCTGTATTGACCTTCACGTACAGCGTATTTTTGCCCTTCTTAAGACGGAACGTGCCGAACGAGAATTTTTTCATAACGTCCTTTATGCTTGAAACATCAAGATGTTCAAGCAGCACCTTGCCGCTTGATGTGTTATCTTCCGTGTTCATATACACGTCCCAGTCGGAGGTGTATACCTTATCCATGTCCGAGCCTACCGCCGTAACCAGATACAGTCCGGGGTTCGTCACCTCAAACGTATAGCCTATCGTATAGCCCGCAGCTGGCGGATAGTCGTATATGCGGACATATTTTGAATTACTGAGCTGGTTGTTGTTTGTAATGTTCAGCGTGCTCGTTGTCGTTGTGTAATTTTCGGCTTCGATTTTTATTTCCTCCGCCGTTGCAGCCGGCATAACAAGCGTTGACGCAATTAACGACAGCGCAACGGCGCACGCCGCTGTTTTCTTTTTCATCCGCTCACCTCCTAAAGCATGATTTTCCCGTAAGCCGCTTTAAAGCTGCCATCGATTAAATATATTCCTATTTTATCGTCCGCTCCGGCTTCAACGCTTTGAATTATTTCAAACGTTCCCCCGGCGTTCACATCTTCAAGCTCCGCGGTATACACGTTCTTAAGCGACGTCAAATATCCGTCCTCCTCGCCGTATACGCATATAAGCAGCGAATGCGACGGTGTATAGTCTGCGGCGGCATTTACAGTGACGCTTATTTCACTGCCGCTTCGTTTTGCATTTGTCAGGTATACGCAGCTTTCGTCCGTTACATGAACCGTGTATTCCATTGTCGCTTTAACACCCTTACGGTCTATATCGGCGCGTATAACCGTTTCGCCGGGATTTCTGCCGAAAACGATTCCCGTTTCGTCAACAGACGCTATATTTTCATCCTCAACGGTGTATTTTACGGACGATATATCGGCTTCCGTAAGCTCCCTATCCTCACTGTTAAAGATTCTGAGCTGCTCGCCCGTACCGCGCACAACGCAGCCCTTGTCAATCACGCCGTAAAGTCCGTCAAGCTGCTTTACCGGCAGCACTTCAACATAGTCGAGAGAATAATATACTCCCGGCGTTGCCGCCGTATTTGTTCTTGCCGTTGCCTTGACCTTTACGTTTGTTACGCCCTCATCAAGGCTTAAATCTGTTTTATATACGTAATTATATAAGTTAAACGTTGCGCTGAGACCCGTATCGGCAAGCTCTTTTAATTGAGATATGTAAAAGTTTTCCTCGGTAAGCTCTATATAACGGCCGTCGTTTATGCTTATATACAGCGGGCTGAGATACGACATCATCGCAAATGTGCCTGCCGCAACGCTTACCGTGTAATCGCCGCTTGTTTCTATATTAAAATTAAATTCCTGCACAACATCGCTTGTATCGGTGCTTCTGTAAGCCTGGTATCTGCCGCCGCTCACGTTCGCATCGTTTACAATGTTTGTTGTTGTTATATCCTCAACCTCAAGTCTGCCGTTTCCTATAACAGGCTCGGGTTCCTTGGCCTCCTCGACCTCGATATAGTCAAAGGCAAAATATATTCCCTCACCGCCTGATATGTTAAGCCGCTTTACTGCCTTTATATCGACTGTAAACGTTCCCGCCGTAAGCGGAACTGGCGTTGTGTATGTGTATTTGTACAGCCCGAACGTCCCCTGCAGGCTCGTATCGGCAAGTGCGTCAAGCCGGCTCGATATGCAGCTGCTGCCGTTTATTTCAACGTATTCGCCGCCGTTTATGCTGAAATACAGCTGGCTTAAAAATTCCATATTGGCAAAATCGGCGCAGGCGAAGCTGAATGTATATTCTCCGTCCTTATCAACGGCGCCCTCAAAACGCTGTATGAGGTCCTCCGTTCTGTTTGCCGCCTTATATGTCTGAAACTTTCCGCCGCTTACGTTTGCATCCTCAACAATACACTCATCCGAAACGTCCTCTATCTCCATTCTGACCTTGCCGTCGGGACCGGGCGTCGGGACCGGCTGCTCGCCGGGGTCTGTTGTGGGTGTGGGCGGCTCCTCCTCTTGTTCTGTCATAAAGCTTACGTAATCGAGATAAAATTCAACCATCGGCAGACCTCCGGTTTTTTTGCCGCCCGAAAGCGTGAGCGTGTTTTCTCCCGCGTTAAGCTTTAGCTTTTCCGCTGATGTATAAATCGTTCTGTTCGGCGCGCTTGTATCACCCGCCGTTATTTTATCGCAGCTTTCGTTAAGCGACAGCGGCTCGGAGCCGTTAAGCGACCATGATACATCACTATAGCCCTCAAACATACCCTTCGCATATGCCGCGGCAGCAAGCTGCATTATGTATTCGCCCTCCTCAGAGGCGTTAAACGTCACGGTGTACGAATATGATGACGTTGATATTTTTGATATACCCGCCATTTTTACGCCGCCGTCCTTTTCCGTTAAGGAAAAATCGGTGTTATTTGCAAGCTGATCCTCAAATTCAACGGTTATCGTTTCGCTGCCGGCAAATACATTCAGCGCAGGTACAAGCGACATAAGCATTGCCACAGACATCAAAACGCATATTAACCTTTTGTTCTTTAAAATACTTCTCAAGGCACTCTCCTCCAATTATTCAAAAAACGTTCCTTCAACAAATATATTGCTTACATCGGCCGCATAAAACGTTATCGATTTTCTGACAGCCCTGTTGAATTTGTCAAAGCCCGTTACCGTCAGGATATGCGCACCCTCTTTTATACTTTCGAGCGGTATCGTAAGTGTTCGGTATTCCTCCTCGGAAAACTCCGCGGGCGCATAATCGAGATATGCCGCATAATTGTCAAGTCCTTCGGGCATTTTTGCGTAAACCGTTTTATCGGTATTCGCTATGTATTTTGTACGGTTTGATATTCCCGTGATCTCAATCTCCGGCTCCTCCGGTTTGTAGCTTTCACCGGAGAAATATCCGAGCTCTTTAACGGCGTAGCTGTACGATGCGCTGCCGGGCGTATAGCCGGCGTTAAAGCCGACCGATATTTCGATTATATCCGCCGGGTTAATCGTTTCGTCGCCGCTGCCGGAGAATTTTGTGAATTTATCCCATGTGAGCCTGTATTCCTCAGTTCCCGAAACGCACGGTCCGGCGTGAATGATATAGGCGCTTCCGTCCGACGTCCAGGCAAAAACCTTTATGTTCATCGAAGATATATCGCATTCCGCCTCGCTTGCCAAAGTTTTAAACGCAATCCCCGCCGCATCGGCAAGCACTCCGCCGTCAACTCTCAATTTCGGATGCGCCCATCTGTCGGAAACGTTTGCGGCAAAATCAAATTTAAATTTTACCGTATCCGACGCCGGCTCCGTCACGGTCATGCTTCCGACGGAATTTGGCGACCAGCTGTTTTTATCGTTATAGCCGTCAAAATACGAAACACTCATTGCGCCGTCGTTTGCCGGAATATCGCATTCGCTTACAGACGGCGATATTTCCATGCCGTTCGACGTTCCGTTAAAGCTTATATATCCTGTTCCTCCGGTGCTGTAGCTGCTGTCAGCGGCAACAATAAACGTAACGACCGTTTTGCCGCCGCCGCTTACCGTATAGCTTGCCGTTTCCGGAGACACGGCTTTTAGATTATCGGAAAGCGACATTCTTATTTCGCCGCGTGATGTTTTATCGGAAAAATTATATACATTTAGCGCAATAACGTAATTCTTCCCCTGCTCCATAACGTATTTTGAGTTTACGACTTTCTTTGTAAGCCACGTCTGCTTTAAAACTATTCTTTTGTTATCGGGTATTGAGCTTACGTTAAGCGTTTCGTACTGCGGAAAGCTTTTTGAAAAATAATTGTTTTCCGTGCGCCCGTTAAATTTTACTATGACGGGGCTGTCCGTTACCGGAATATTTATTTTTTCGTTTACTTCGCTGTAACGTACGGGCACATTGTTTCCGACAAGGTCTGTCACCTCCGCATCGCGTGTTGTATTAAACTGTACGTAATCTGTTTTATCTTCCTTGTTCCATACGACGGCAACATCGTTTTCGCCGTCCGAGAACATATAGCCGACGCAGTTATCCGGGCACTCCCTGAGTTCGCCGAGGAACGTCCCTTCCCCGAGATAATACGTCAGCGCCGCAAGCGAGCTGTACGCGGCATACGGCATATGGTTTTTGCTGAAAATACCGAATTCCCTGCCGTTTTCTATATAATGGCGGAACAGGAACCAAAAGTGCTTGTCCGTGCCGCCGCGCGCTATTGACTCAACCGTAGAAGTTATAACATATTTTGCCTGAAGCTCCATATAGCCGTCAAGTATTATATCGTTTTCGTCAACAGGGCAGCTCATGCCGGACTCGGACACCCATACGGGTTTTCCGCCGCCGTAGACGGTTGAAAGCTCCCTGCCCTCAAAAACGGGATCGGACGGAAAATAATTGTATTCCGTCTGCTCCGCCGTCCTGTGCGAATGAAGGTTATACACATCCGCATACGACATAACGTCGTTTTGCATAAATACCTCCGAAAAGGACGTATTCCAATTGCAGAGACCTCCGAACGTTTTTACCGCACCTGAACCGGCATCCACAATTCCTATCGCACGTGCCTTATAATACGACGCGGCTTCATCGGGAGCGATGCGTCCGTCGGCGTCGGCCTCGTTCACCGATTCCCACGCACCAACGCTGCCGGAGTATATTTCGGCGTTTTTCTTTGCCTTATTATATGTAGAGAATAAATCCTCGTCATAATCTATGAAGCTGTTTTTTGCAAGCATCTCCATAACGCTTATGCCTTCTGCCCGCAAAGCATCCGCCTGTTCTGCTATATACGGATCATATTCCTCATCCGTATAATCCGACATACGCTCCCGCACAATATCTATTCCCGCAAGCCGCAGCGCTCTTGCATAGCCCGCCCGTTCCTCGGCGGTCCAGTCGGTATACTGTCCCGCCTGGTCCGCGGCAAACGGATTTTTGCCGGTATAGCGCGACGAATACGGTTCAACAACGGAAAACGCGCAGTATATATCCTCCTCACTGCCCAATTCGTAAAATCTGACCCTGTACCAGCCCGGGTTATATTTTTGCAGCTTAAGCTCAGCCGTTCCGGAGGTGCCGTCCAAATTAACACTGCCTTTTGCAAACTCTCGTCCGTGTATATCCGAAACGGTATATGTAACGCTTTCGCCGCCCGAGGCTTTATATGAAATATCAAACGATACATTCTGTCCTTTTTCAAAAATGCCGGCAGCCTCGCGGGGTGTTATTTTGTTTATAACAACGTCCGCCGAGCATACCGCCGCACAGCTTATCTGTACAAGCGCGCACAAAGCCGCGGCAGCCAAGGTTTTTACAAGTTGCATAGCCTTCCCTTTCACACTTTTTTATATGCCGCAGCACAGGGGCCGCGAAACGCCGCCCCCATGCACGCGCAATTTATTGAACCTCAACGCAGCCCGTGAGCGGGTACTGGTCGAGCCATACAAATATTTTCACGTTCTGTGAACTGTTGTAATTATCAAGCGTCTTTTCAACGGTAACCGAGCCGTTCGCGCCGACAGATATTTCCTGCAGCTTTACAGACACGAGTACGCCGTTATCATAGCTTGCAACATAAGCCTGCGCCGTATCTATCCCGAAGCTGCTTGTTACGTCAAACGATATTTTGCCGTTATCGTTCTTTACGTTTTTAACGCTTGCAAGCTCCGTTGTATCACCGTTTACGGTTACTGTCTGCTTAAGCACTATTTCCTCCGATGCGCGGTTTGCTCTTATGGCGGCCGTAATCGTTGCCGTACCGGCAGAAACGCCTTTTACCAATCCGCTGCCGTCTACAGATGCGACCTCCTCGTTATCCGACTTAAAAGTAAGCTGGTAAACCGTATCGGGAGTTACAATTTTGCTGCCGTCCATAATAATCGCCGATATTGTATCGCCTACGTTCATCTCTTGGTTAAGATACATTTGCGGAGCTGTGAGCTCATCATACGCCTTTGTAAAGTCAATGTAATCTATACCGTAATATATGCCGCCGTTATAGCTTGCGTCTCTTTCCTCCGCATAGAACGTTATGACGTTAAGACCCTTGTTTATTTTAACGGCTCCGTTTCTTACCATATCGGCGCTGCGGAATCCGTCGTCCCCCTCATGTGTGGCGATTCTGTTAAACGAAAGCAAATCCTCTTTCTCGCCGCCGTTAAGGCTCACATATACGGGGCTCAGCCACGGCGCCCACGCCTTAGCTGCCGCGCCTATCTGAAGCATTACCGTTTTTTCCTCATCGGATGTAAACGCAAACGAAACAACATCCGATGTCATATCAGCATTTGCCACTCTTGAAGTTGCTCCTCCGCTTTCAACGTCAAGATCATATTTTTCCATGCCGACCTGCTCCGCGTAATCCTCGGTTTCTATCCTTCCCGATTCGGGCAGCGGTGCTATGTTTTCAACATTCTGAACTCTAACAAGGTCGATATAGTCTATCGAATAATATATGCCGCCGTCCGCTCTTTCGCGCATTCTGAGCTTGATTGTGTTTTCGCCTTCATTTAAATGAACCGTTTGCTGCCTTGTTATTCTTGCAGCTCTGAAACCGTCCTCGGAAACAGAAATCACTCCGCTTACGGCATATTTATCCGTATACGCCGTATCCTCGTATCCGCCCTCGTTAAACGATATTTCTATCGGGCTTAACCAGCTCGCCCAAGCGGCGCAGCCTGCGCCGAGAGCCGCAACGTAGTCGCCCTCCTCCGGAACATTTATTTTTATGCTTATTTCATCCGATGTTTCTCCGGGGGCTTTTTTAACCGCCGACATACCGCCGCTCGATGTTGCCTGAGCCGTTATTTCCGTACCCCATTCCGTGGCGTAGTCTTCTCCTTCTATCCTGCCGCTCTCGGGGAGATCCTTTGTTACGCCCACAGGCTTAATGTCAAGATAATCCAGTGAATAAATTATCCCGCCGTCATCACGCTGAGTTGCTTTTATCTTTATTGTATTTTCACCGGCATTGAGCGTTATCGGTTCGGGTCTTGTAAACAGCGCCGTACCGTACGTTGTCGTATCGCCGGAATAATCGGTCCGCAGATAGCCGTCCAGGCTTTCATATGCGCCGCCGTTGACACTTATCGACAGGGGGCTGAGCCAAACAAGGTACTGACGGCAGCCGGTAGCCAAACCGAGAGAATAGCTTCCCGTTTCCTCCACGTTTACCGTAAGCTCAAATTCGTCCTCGCCCATATTTTCTTTGTCGTTGATATACGCTATCTGAGAATTTGACGCCGTAGCCTGCCATAAACTTTCTATACCGTTATCGACAGCGTAATTTTCAAGCTCTATTCGTCCGTTTGACGGGATAACGTTTTTCGGCATAAATACGGCTTTGTCAAGCGCGGCGACAATAAGATCGCCGCTATTCATCGTTCTTGCGCCACAGCGAAGCGTTAGCGTATTTGTCCCCTCATTTAAATATACGGGCTCTTTCATGGCAAACAAGCCGCGTCTGAATGTTACGCCCGCAGCATCAAGCGGCTTCAAAAGCCGGTAATCGCCCGATGTGTATAAATCCTTCTCCCCGCTGCCGTTTATCGAATACAAAACATTGCTCAGCCATTCGGCAGATCCGTAGCAGGCGGCTGTTATATCAAAATAATAATAACCCGCCGCGGCAGCGTCAAACGTAACGGTAAATTCGCGGCGGTCATCCGCATTTGCCGGCTTCGTGCTTATCTGCGCCCATTCCGCCTCGGCCGTAAAGCCCGCATCGGCATTTGCGCTGTTTACACAGTCTTCGAATTCAATCATGACCGTGTCCCCGCCTACAGGGTCGCCCTCGGCGGCAAGCACCGCCATCGGCGAGAGCGCCGCGGCAATCACGGAAAACGCCGCAATGGCGCTTACCGCCTTTTTTAAAACTTTTGGTTTCATTACATTTCCTCCTTTTGCCTTTCATCTGCGTGCTCCCTTATCACGCTGACCGTAAAGCCGTTTTTTATTCTCGTAAGACGGTTGCCCGCTTTTCCTTACAGCCTCATGGTAGCACACTTCACCGTATAATTCAATTGCCACTTTAAATATAAGTCCCACATTTTTCGATTTGCGTGGTACTAATTCTTAAAATAGTCCCATTTTTTATGTTGACAAGATTAAAATATAGTGATATAATCGTTTCAAGAAGAATTTTAAAAGAGAGGGCTGTTAAAATATGGAGATTTTCGAGTTCATAAAAAAGCCGAAGCATATTATGTTTATACTGCGGCAGATACTTATTCCGCTCGTTATTATTATGGCGGCAATGCTTATAATTTCCGGCTACAGCTTTTATCACAATAAGACACAGACACAGTCAGCGGCATACTCAACGCTTAAATACTATTCATATCACTGCGAAGCAAATATTGAAAACGTTATAAATTCCGTTGATTTTTTGCAGAATGACACGGTGTTTATAGATACCCTCCAGGGGCGAGGCAAGGAGCTTGATTCCTCGGATTTGTATTCGGTCCGCTCTACGCTGTCAAATTTTGCCGACGCAAATGATGTTGTGGACTCGATAATCATTATGGACCCGGACGACAATTATGTTATAACATCGGATGGCTTTGAGGATTTCAACGGCTATCTTGCGGAAAAATATTGCTATTCAAGCTATAACAGCGTATTTTGGCGGTCGATAAAATTCCTTTCGAATTCCCAGCACAGAGTGTATGCTCCGACGGTTGTTGTTACCGACAGCGGCGAAACTAAAAACATAATACCTATAGCGTTCAAAAAGCTCGATATGACAAATTTTTCATCGCTGCTTGTTGTAAACGTGTCGCTCAGTGCGCTGCTCAATATGGATTTTTCACATCAATACATGCCTGACGCCGATATTTACATATTAAACAAGATGAACGGAAATATATTCAGCGCGGATTCATTTGAGCAGTCGCTGCTTGCCGACTATGAGCCGCTGTATAACAGGCTTATAACGGGCGAGGAAACGTTTGATTTTACGCTTAAGGATTACGGCAAAAGCTCGATCGTTGCCGTTTCGGATTCGGACAGCATGACAGGCTACACATATTTTGCCGTCATACCGTACAGGGCGATATATGCCCAGCAGCTGCCGTTTATTATTATAATGTTTGTTATAATACTGCTGTTTGTGCTTTGGGCATATCTTTTCGCGCTCAGGAGCGCAAGAAACATATCAAGACCGATAGAACAGATAGCGGACGTTTTGCAAATCGATTCAAACAAGGACCTTTTTGAGGATATAAAAACACAGTCATCGGCGCTTTCGAGCCGCAATTCGCGCTTATCGTGCGTGCTGCCGTTTGCTCTCGAAAATTACCTTATAAATTATCTTAACTCAAACGAAAGCTCCGATAACGCCGAGGCGCTCGAGTTTTTGAAGGAATCTCTGCCGTTTAAGTACGATTTGTTCAAGGTAATAGTGCTTAAGATAATACCGACAAGCATACTGTATAAGGAATACGATTCCGATGAATTTTCGAATTTCAAAACAGGCTTTTACAATATAGTTAAGGAAAGCTTCCGTGAGAAATACAATTGCGTGTTCCTTTCAAGCGAAAAGAACAGCTTGTATATAATCCTTAATTTTGACAGCGAAAGCCTTGTAAGCAACGTTGAACAGCGTATAAACGAGCTGTATACGCTTTTGAGCGCGGATATGGAATATCTGATATGCTATGCCGGCGTCAGCAATTCATACGACGGTCTTGACGGCCTGAGAAAAGCGCATACGGAGGCGCTGCAAAGGCTTCACGTATGCACGCCGCCGGGGCAGTCGAGAACTGCGCCCGCGAACCAGATACTGTTTGATTTGAGCTCAAAAGAGGAAAACAACTTATTTTCAAAGCTTGTCAGCGCGCCGGAGGCGGAGGTTATTGAGCTTTTAAGCGAAATAAACAAAAACAACGCGCACATTGACCCACGCTCAAAAAAGCAGCTTTATCTTCAGATACTCAATATCGTATGCCGCGTTATGCGCCTGAAAAACATTCCGCTCGAGCAAAACAGGCTTGATTTTGAAGTGTATTCGGAGCTTATAACAAAGGATGAAAATGAAATATACAATTATATTCTCGACCTCACGCACCGCCTTGCGTCGGCACAGAGCTCGTCCGGCACGCTCTCCGGCGACGATAAGCTCATACGCTATCTTAACGATAATTTCAAAGACCCGAACCTGTCGCTCGATTCGATTGCAACGGAGTTTAACACAACTCCGAGCTATGTTTCTACTATCGTTAAACAGAAGCTCGGTATACCGTTCTCAAAATACGTATCAAATTTAAGAGTTACGGAAGCCATGCGGCTGCTTGAGGAAACAAATATGAATATAACAGAAATAATAACCGGCTCCGGCTTTAATTCAAAGCAGGCGTTTTATAGGACGTTTAAGTCAATCGCCGGTATGCCGCCAAGCGAATACAGGGACAAAAAAAGGAGGCAATAGGCCCGTTATGGTGTATTCCTCCGCATCTTAAAACGCGGTGCGGGCATATTCCGTGCTGTTTTGCATAAGTAATTTAAGAATATGCCCGCACCCTGTTTTTCCAGCCGCCGTAATAGCCCGTAAACGCGTATGGTTTACTCCCCAGCTTGAGGTGTCGGCCATAGTCATTTCGCCGCTATCCTTAAGCTCGCTTTTTAATTCGGTGCCGGTATACAGCGTCTTGTCCGCCGCATTTTTCAGAAGCTCGCCGCCGCTTTTTGAGACAACCGCAGCCGGCATTCCCTCAACCGCGGACTGACTCAGCGAAATCTTGATTTCCTCATTGAAATTTGCAAATATTATCCCTGCCGCGCCCGCAGCTCTCGCGTTTGCCGTTTTTCCGCTCTCTTTTTCAAAACGCAGATTGGTGCCAAACGCCCGTGTGCATGTCGGGCAAACTCAAAAAGCCGCGTGCGGTCTCCCTTGTCCGCACGCGGCTTTTGAATATATCAATGGCAGATATACCGATTATTTATTTGCTGTTTATTTGCGCCATTCAAGAATCGCCGTGTAAGTCGTGTTTCCGCCGGTTTCGTCTGCTATGGCAGCCATTGCTTTTGCTTCGGCGGTTTTTGCCGTGCTTAAGGTGGTGGCAACCGCTTCAAGCTCAAAGTACGATATTTTTATTTCGGGTACAGAATAAATCATTTTCATTTGCCTTACCTCCTTAATTTGCGGCATTATTTACACTGCCGTATACGTATGCCTCTGCCGTGGCAGCAAAATCATACAAGCCCTTTACTATAACGCCGATTTTGGCTTCGCTGTTTAATTCAAGTGTGGCGAAGCTCTTCGGGAATAATGTCTGCGATTCGCCTTGCGATGTTACGGTCCAGCTTAACGCGCTTATTGTAACGCTGCCCTTGGGCTTTATTGTTGTAAGAAATGCCGTTGCTGCATCCTCGTCGTTTTCTGTTCCGTCAGCGTTGTCGCCATAAAACGCACCGATATATTCTGTTTCGCTTATACCGCTTAGCTCGTTAGGCTTTATATGGTATTGGCTGTATTGGACTGCCGGTCTGCCGAGCTGTATATCCTTGCCATTTTTATCAAGCGCATTTGCCAGATAGCCGTCCGGATAAACAGGGCTGCCGTTAAATAAGGCCATTTCGCTTCCGGTGTTAGTCATATGAAGCTCGGCAATGCTGCCGTCCGGTATCGTTATCGTTCCTGACGGCTTTGTATTATTTACCGCAAGATGATTGCTGCCCAATCCATTGGCGGTCACTTTAACGCTTCCGCTGATTGTTATGTTGTCTTTGGTATAAACAGCCGCGCTTTGATAGGTCGTTTGACTATCAGCGCTTTTTACGGTGAGCTTGCCGCCGCCGGTGATGGTGAGAGTTCCGCTCGAGCTGTAGATCCCGTATGAATAGCTGTTTTTTGCCGATGCGCCGCCTTGGAGAGTTATATCGGCATCGTCATCAACATCTATGGTTATATCATCAGTTGCCCATATTGCCGCGCCGTATGCGCCGTCAACACTTGCGTCAGCACCGTTTATCGTACCTGAACCGGAGAGATTGAGAGTTGAGGTCCAGGAGTCGTATACTGCGGTAACTGTATTATCTTGATTTGTGTATGTTTGTCCATCTGTTAAAGTAGTTCCGCCTACCGTAACGCTTGTGTCGGGCGCTTCTGCCGGCTCTATTTTTACATATTTGTATTTTTCAAGCTCTTTTGCGCTTTCGCCCGCATCTGTAACCGTCCAAGATGTTGCGGTTTCGGCGTTGTCGCCCGCTGTTATTTCTTTGTGGAATATGTCTACACTGCCTTGATTTACAATAGTTAATGCGCCTTTACCGCCCGTCATTGTAAGCGAGCCGCTTTCCACATCAACATTTCCCGCCGTGTATAATCCATAACCGTTTTCATCTGTATTATTTAATATAACATTTGCGCCGTCCGTTATTGTTATAGCAGGCTTATTCAATCCGACAAGAGCCGCATTAACATCATTACCTCCGCCAGCATTTACCGTAAGTGTGCCGGGGCCTTTAATGGTTAAGCTGCCGCCGTATTTATATATACCGCCTACGTTATCAAGCTGTTGTTCGGCGTTAACCGTAATACTATAAGATGCAAGGTCTAATGTTAAATCTACATTCTCCATCGATATTATACCGCTGCCCCAGTATGTTTCGGGTACGTAGTCACAGCCGTATAACGTTGTGTTCTCCGTAAATGTCAGCGTTCCCGTGGTGGGATCGTATGTTCCCGTGCTGGTGGTTGTAAGTTCATGGCCGACACCATAATTCCAATGAGCCTTCCCGTCGGTATCTTCAGTGTAGCCTACCCATTCACCGCCGGCAGCATTAGCAGATAACGCAAAGCCGGCAAACATCGTTACGGCCACAGACGCCGCAGCCATTACCGAAAAAAGTTTACTTCCTTTCATTGTAAATTTCCCTTTCTCATACTTATTTTTGACAATACGTTTAATTTTTTTTACGTCTTTCACCCCCTGCTTCATTCAATAAATAATATCGCCAAGCGCGTCTTAAGCCGCGCCGCCTTTATCTTTCACACACAATATCATGAACGCTGCCGCGCTCAAATACGGGCAGGACGCTGCCCTCAACCGGCTTTCCGTCTGCTGTAAGCTTATATTTTCCCGATTTATTTTTATTGTTTATTAAAATATTGTATTTTGCACCGCGGAATACGCGCGTGACCGATGCATTGTCCCAGCAATCGGGCATATTCGGCTCTATCGCAAGGCCGTCAAAATCAGCATGGACGCCCAGAATATTTTCGGTTACGCATCTGAATATCCAGCCGCTTGTGCCGGTTATCCAGCTGAGCGGTGCGTCGCCCTTTCTGTAGGGGTTTGACGGTCCGAAATACATATTTGATACGGCGTATGGCTCGCTGCCCGAGTTTTTAACCTCGGGATTTGACGGGAGGATAAGCTTTATCGTTTTAAGCGCCCTGCCGCCGTCACGGATAACGCAGTCGGCAACAGCCTTAAACGCCGCTCCGTGGTTATACACCGATCCGTTTTCATACACGCCCTTTTCAAAGTACGTCATTCTTCCGATATGGTCGTCGGGCTTTGAATAGCTCGGGTAATTCTGCATATAGCCGTAGGGGCACGAAAGCTCCGCTTCGATTTTATCCATAATGCTTTGCGCCGCTTCGCCCTGAACAACGCCCGATATAACGGCCCACGTTTGCGGATTTAAGAAAATCCGCCCCTCCTCGGAATCGTTTGAGCCTATTCTTTCGCCGTAATCGTTTATGCCGTAAATAAATTTATCGCCGTCCATGCCGTGCTTTAAAATATTTCTTTTAAGGCGTTCCGTTTTTTCAAGGATCTCGTCGTATCTCTCAAGATCAAACGTATGCTCAAGTATCTCGGCAAGCTCATATCCCGCCTTTACGGCAGCCTCGGAAAGCCATACGCTCTCGCCCCTGCCGAGTATGCCGCAGCCGTTCATCGAATCGTTCCAGTCACCCTCGAGCCACAGGCAAAGCCCGTGCTCGCCGAGATTATCGAACAAATAATCAAAGCCGCGCATACAGTGGCCGAGCAGATTTTCCGTTATATCGGAATTGTAATACGGCGCGGTTTCCTCCAAAACGGCATAATCGCCCGTTTCTTTAAGATAAGCGTTTACCGCATATATAAGCCACACGGCGCCGTCGGCATACACCTCGTCCATTACCGGCTCCCACTGACGCAGAGGGTTGCCGTTTTCGCGCTGATACCGCACGGAATATAATATGCGCTCCCGCGCCTTTTCCGGCTCCAGCGGCAGAAAGCCCGTTGTATCCTGCATCAGATCCCTGAAGCCCTTGCCGTACAGCCTGCCCCACTCCATTCCGAGCTCCATCTGGCGTTTGAGCCAAATGTTTACCCGGCGGTTTATATCGTCATCTGGCGTATTTATGTAAACTCCGCTCCTGAAGTCTTCGCCCGATGCGATAAGCTCATTAAAGCCTTTGTCAAATTCCGTCTCCGATAATTTTTCCGCGCATATTTTTGCCGCTTCCGACTCGCTCCCTGCCGCGCCAAGAAGGAACAATATTTTCTTTTCCTCAGACGGCTTAAGCGTAATATCAAACTGCATTACAGCAGCGGGGCAAAACTCAAAGCACGTCGCCTCGCATGATAATTTATCGTTTTTTAACGCGTCGGGATGTGCGATTTTTGAATAAACGCCCTTGAAGCGCCTGTTTGACGTTTCATATGCGCACGGTTTTTCGTTTGAGGCAAAGTAAACGCCCGTGTAACCGGTCGGCACAACCATTCCCTCATGCGACGCATATATACCGCAAAAGCCGGTTGAAAAATCAGCCTTGCTGTAGCCGTCTATCGGCGAAAGCTTTGTGTCAAGCTCTGCGTAGGCGTATACGCTCAGCTCCCTTGTCTGCGCGCCGGTGTTTGAAACGCGCAGCTCCCAGCATTCGCACTGTCCCTGCGGCGGCACAAACAGCTTAAATTCCGCAGCCGTATTTTTATACTCGGAGCGAATTAAAGAATATCCCATTCCTACCGATGTTTCAAATACGTCAAACGGGGCGTTTTCGTAATTTCTGTTTGCCGCGTAATATTCATTCGTGTTTTTGTCCTTTATAAATATCAGCCTGTTGTCGTTTTCCGAAAGCACGCTTTTTTTATAGCCGTTTTCATCGCAGAAGCGCGATATACCGAATCCGAACTGGCTGAATGACGACACATATTCGCCGTTCCATGAATAATTTATCCACGGACGCACGGGAAACATATCCCGTATGATAAATTCTTTTGCTTCGTCGTTAAATTCATTTATTCCCATTTGCGCATATCCTTTCGTAATCGGTTTATCATCGCTCGCATACGACATGGTGAACGCTGCCCGGCTCAAAGACGGGGATTGTATTCCCCTCCAATGCCTTTCCGTCAACGATCAGCCTGTAATTCCCGGCGCCGCTGTTTTTTATTCTTATTTTGTATTTTACGTTTCTGAATATCCTTGTCGCATCTGCGTTTTTCCAGTTGTCCGGCAAACACGGCTCTATTTTCAAGCCGCCGTAACCCGGCTTTATTCCGAGCATATTTTCCGTTATGCACCTGAATACCCAGCCGCTTGTGCCTGTTATCCAGCCCTGCGGCGCGTCGCCTTTACGGCAGGGATTTTCAGGGCCGAAATACATATTCGGCATCGCGTACGGCTCCGAACCGGAATTTTTGATAACGGGATTTGACGGGAATATCCTTTTCAGCGTATCAAGAGCTCTGCCGCCGTCGTGTATTTCGCAGTCGGCAACAGCCTTAAACGCCGCGCCGTGGTTATACACGGAACCGTTTTCATACAGGCCCTTTTCAAAATACGTTATCCTGCCTATTTTTTTATTCGGTCTTGCGTAGCTTGGGCTGTTTTGAACGTAGCCGTATGAGCAGCCCAGACGCTCCTCGACAACATCCATAAGGCTTACCGCCTCATCGCCTTTTATTATGCCGGAGAGCACCGCCCACGTCTGCGGGTTTAAAAACAGCTGACCGTCCTCCGAGGTTTTGCCGCCGACCCTGTCGCCGCAGTCGTTTATGCCGTATATAAACACGTTGCCGTCTTTGCCGTATTTTAAGACGCTTTGCTTGAGCGCTTCCGTTTTTTCGGCAAGCTCCGGGAAAAGGCTGGCGTTATTTGTATGCTCAAGGATTTCGGCAAGCTCATATCCGGCCTTGACGGCAGCCTCGGAAAGCCACACGCTCTCGCCCCTGCCCTGTGTGCCGCAGTTATCCATCGCATCGTTCCAATCGCCGGCAAGCCACAGGCAGAGCTTGTGTTCACCGAGATTATCAAACAGAAATTCCATACCGCGTATGCAGTGTCCGAGCAGATTTTCGCTTTCGTCCGAATCAAAATACCGCACCGGCTCATCAAGCACGGCAAAATCACCCGTTTCTTTAAGATATGCGTTTACGGCGTATATGAGCCACACCGCGCCGTCGGCAAAAACCTTATCTATTATCGGGTCCCACTGCCTTACCGGGTTGCCGTCTTTACGCTGATAGCGCGCCGAATATAATATCCTCTCACGCGCTTTTTTCGGCGCAAGCGGCAAAAATCCGGTTGTGTCCTGCATTATGTCCCTAAAGCCCTTGCCGTACAGCCTGCCCCATTCCATTCCGAGCTCCATTTGGCGCTTAAGCCATATGTTTGCCATACGGTTTATGTCATCATCGGGCGTATTTATCATTATATTTTGCGCAAACCTGTCCGCCTTGTCTGTTATTGCGGCAATATTTGCGTCAAATACGCCTTCGGAAAGAAGGCTGTCGCAGATCTTTTCAGCCTCTCTTTCATTTTTTGCGGAGCCGAGAACGAACAGGAATTTTTCTGTTCCGCCGGGCTTCAGCACCGCATCAAACTGCATTGCCGCGCCGAGCTGCGCTTCAAAGCACGTACCCATGTTTGACAGCGTTTTGTCCAAAAGACCTTCGGGGCGGTCAATATCCGAATATACGCCCTTAAAGCGCCTGTTTGACGTTTCATACGACGCAACGCTTCTGTTTGATGCAAAAAACATTGCCGTTCTGTCTGTTTCGAGCTTATAGCCGTCGTGCGTCGCGTACACGCCGTTTATGCGCTTTGAAAAATCAGCCTTTGTGTAGCCGTGCCATGAAAGCGCCGTATCGATTGCCGCATAAGCATAAAGCTCGCATTGTTTTTCCGTTTGCCCGGTATTTTTCAGCGTAACCTCCCAGCACTCGCACTGACCGTTTACCGGCACAAAAAGCCTGAATGCAAACTCAATATCGTTATAAACCGAGCGTATAAGCGAATAGCCCATGCCGACTCTTGTTTCAAGCTTTTCAAACGGGGCGTTTTTGTAATTTCTGTTTGCCGCGTAATATTCGTTTGTGTTTTTATCCTTTATAAATATCAGCCTGTTGTCACCCTCGGTTAATATATTCTTTTTAAAGCCGTTCTCGTCGCAGAATCTTGACATGCCGAAGCCGAACTGGTCAAATGACGAAACATAATCGCCGTTCCACGAATAATTGACCCACGGGCGCACCGGGAACATATCGCGTATAACGTATTCCTTTTCCGTATCGTTAAATTCGTTCATGCTCATTTTACGAATAAATTCCTCTCTGTATTTTTTATTGCTTTGACAATTTCGGGAGCGCGCCCATTCTGTCATATCCCGCGCCGAAACGCGTTATTTTAACCGTATCGCCCTTTATCGAAAAAACGTCGAAGGCGGTTTCGGTTATTGTTCCCACTTTCCTGTCGGGGCAGGACGGGCACCATTTCTGCGCGCATGACGACTGTGTTGTAACGGTTAAAATGCCGTCATCATAAAGCAGGTTATCATAATGAACATGGCCCGCTATATGGCATACCACATTTTTTGAAGCTTTCATCGCATGATGAAGGCGCGGCCCGTTTATCAAATCGTAATACGGCTTTATCCCCTGCGGATAGCCCGCAGAACCGTATATGCCGTTATTGCACACCGGCCCGTGGCAAAATACTATAACATTTCTGTCGGTTGCAAGCGCTTCTCGCTCAAACCACCTCGCCTGATTATCGGAAACGGCATACATCCAGCCCTGGCGCTGCCCGTTTTTATCCTGCCTGTAATCGCCGTCGCTTACGTCAAGGAATACAAATCTGAAATTATCCTCCTTGAGATCTATATAATAATAATTTTTCGGCGTAGGATTATATTTCATGCAAATATCGTGCATTTCATCCGGCAAAACAACGTATCTGCGATTGTCCCATCCTTCATCGGTGCAGTTTCCCAATGCGTTGTCATGGTTTCCGACACAGCTGTGCACAGGGACGGACAGCGCATAAAGCGCGTCCATATATTCCCTGTACGTTTCGCGTATGACCTTAGGGTCGTAATGGTAATCGTTTCCCATATCGCCGCCGTTTATTACCATGCTTATGGCGGGGCAGCCGTCGAGAATATATTGTATCGAGCGCACCGCATCGGCTGCGTATTCGTATTCATTTATACCCTCAACACGGTTTTCCTTAACGGAAAATTCGTTCATCCTGTTGTGCGCATCGGTTATGAACACAAAGTTTAACGGCGCACCGAAATCGTTTACCGCATTCATTTTTTCGCGGTAATTGTCTGTAAGGTACGATATGTCTCTCATTAAAAAGTCTCCTTATGGAAATCGGCTCGGTTATATCAAAAAATTGTCGAAAGCTATTTCGCAAGCGATATGCACTCCGTTTTCGGCGTCTGGTTTTTACCCCACGCAAACAGCTTTATTTCGTCAAAGGCACTCACATCGCCGACGTTTACGCGCACGCTCTTTTCGCCGTTTTGGCAAGCGTCGGAATTGACGGCAAGCACATGGGCAAGCATATCTCCGCTGTAAGCGGCGCATATAATCGTGCAGTCATCGTTTTCGCCGGCGTCGGTATAGCGTATAACAAGCTCGTCGCCGTCCTTAAGCCGCGAAATATCCGTAAGTCTTTCGCCGTCATGCTCGGCATAAAACTCCGTTTTCCGTTCCGGGCCCTCGGGGTCCGTAAGCTCCGGAGCCTGCGGAAGCTCGTCATATCCAACTACGTATTTTATATCCTGCTCCGCGCTTACCGTAACGGTTCCGCCGCCTGCCGTTTCAATGACATTGCCGTACATATCGTATACAACGGCATATTTCTTGCCGGTATTGACCGTATAGCTTCCCGTATCCCTTGTGCTCCAAACGCAGTATGTTTCCTGTCCCTTATCGTTTGTCAGTCTGTATACTATCGGGCACCAGCCTAAATGCGTCTGGCTGTTTGTTGTGTGCTCAACCGCAACTCCCAGGCTTTCGGATTTTACGGCATGGCCGACTATACTGTTAAACGCCGCGACGGACACATAAGACGGTTTTGCCGCCCACGGTGTTCTGTAAAACTTTGAATGTATAAGCCCGTAATTTGCCTCATACGCAAACGGATCCTCGCGGTCATCCTGCAATTCATAAAATATCAGTGTATCGACCTTATCGCCGCCCGCGTACATCGCAAGCATTCTCGGCAGGTATTCGGCCTGCTTTTGGTATGTTGTAGTTTTAAACGCGCTTTCCGCCCCCGCAAGATACAAATCTCTGTCACGCGCGGAAAAGCCCGTTTCGGTTATCCACATTTCGGCATTCGGAGCATATTCATTTACAAGCATACTGCCGTATTTCGGCATACCGGTAAGATCTGTGCCCTCCGGCCCGTACGCTCTGTGAGAATATCTCTGAAAGCTTATCGAATTTACCGCAGACGTATCAAGCGCCCGCAAAAACCGCGTATCCCATGTATATTTGCCCTTATAGCCTTCAAACTGCCATGCCGGGTCCTGAGATATGCAGCCCGCGTTTATCCATGCGTCGCTTATTTCGTTTCTTATAGCCTCCGATGCGGTTTTTACAAGCTCGGCATATATTTCCGCCGTAGGGGCGTCGTAGCTGTCGCCGGAAAGTCCGGCGGCGCCGTTCGCACAGCGGTCAAATTCATTTAATATAGAAAAATATTTTGTATAAGGCGCAAGCTCCTTCGCAACAAAGCTTGCATACCGTTCAAATTCATCGATTTCTTCCTGCGTATCGCCAAGCACATCGTTTCCGTCCCATCGAGAGCCGTAATTCAATGAGTTATCCTGCATCAGATTGCAAAGCCCGCTCATCCCGTTTTCCGCAAGCTCAGCATACGCATACTTTATTATATCGGGCATGCTGTACGGCGCGGACGCCCAGCCCTTAACGTTCCACCATCTCACGCTTGAGCGCATTATTCCGAAGCCCGCGTCACGTGCAAGCGCTATTTGGTCATCTATATCGCTCTCATCATAGAGATATGTAAGCTCGCCGTTTTCGCTTTCGTAATCGTCATAATGCGCGTTTGCCCCGATTTTAATATTAGGCTCCGCCTTTTTGGAATATGCAAGGTCGGTTATATAGCTCATGCTGACGCTTTTTCCGTTATCTGTTCCGTCTGCCGTTATATCGGCCTTTAAAACATACGTGCCGAACGGCAGCCCCTCGAAAGTTACGGTATCCGCCGCGTTTTTGCCGGAAAATACCGCGGTCTGCGTTTTTGATGCGACAGGCGAAGCTTGGCTGTACGCCGCAGGGTCTCCCTTGTACGCCGTGTTTTCCGTTTCCTCCCACTGTGCATACATATCGTTCGATTCCGGCTTATAAATGTTATATGACACAGTCATATTTTCATACTGCGCGCCGTCCGTATTTTCAAATAAGACATTAAATTTAACGCGCTCACCCTCGTAAAACACATTGCCGGGCTTAACCGAGTTTGCCGATATTTTAAAAGGCGAACAGCTTTCGCTGCTGTACAAGCCGAGCCAAAATACATATACCGGTTCCGGCGATTTATTGTCCGCGGCATACGGGAACAGCTCCTCGTCAGCCGTAATTATGCGGCAGTCAAAGCCGTTTGCGCCGCCGTTGAATTCGGCGTCGTAAAGCTTTATTCTTGCGTATTTCCATGTGTTTGTATTTTCGCACTGAATAAAAATGTTTTTTACGCCGTCATGAGAATCATACTGAAAATAAAAGCCGCCCATGCCTTTATCGTAATAACAGATTTCCGCTTCAAACGAAGAACCCTCGGCGGCATTTTTAAATTTACGGTCGTATTCGTTCGGGAAGGATAAATTCCCGTTAATGCTGAAGCCTATGTTTTTTCCGTCAAGCTCACAGCCCAGTTCCTCGTTTATCGTATACGAACCGCCGCTTTCGGCAGCGGCCGTAAGACTGCTGTTGCCCGCCCAGTTATCGACGTTAAGGCGCACAATTGCGGAGCTGCCGGAATGAAACGGCTCGCTTGCAAAGGCTTTGTATTCATTAAGCTTCGCACTGTCAAAATCCGCCGCGTTATTGTTTTTATCCTTCACCGTTATCTTTTTCGTGCCCCAAACAAGGCCGTTTGTGTCCAGAGCATACAGCGCGCTTCTGCCGCCCGACGCGTAAAGGCGCGCATTTTCGGAAACGTATATTCTTCCGTAGCCGCTGCCCTTAGGTTCTGCCGACGCAAATACGCCGAATTGCTTTTCCCCGCCGGCATCGGCATAAACGGTCACGCCGTCCTTTATCACAACGGCGCGGTCATAATCGCGTCCCTCTCCTATATACGCCGCTATTGCCGCGCACTCGCCGCTTACGGTACTGTCCGCGCTCACTCTTAAAACGCCGCAGCCGCTTATTGTAATTCTTCCGTGCTTTTTGTAGTCGGTGTATATTCCGTATGAATATATCCCGTTTTCGTTTCTGGCTCCGGTCAAATTAACATCGCCGTTTACGACTATATTTATATCATGCTCGGCATATATCGCCGCGCCGTATGAGTTGTTTACATCAAAGCTTCCGGTTATTGTACCGCTTCCGCCGAGCACAAGCGTTTCGGTATCGCCGTCATAGCTTGCCGTTACATTTCCGAACGTATGCGACGGAACGGCTTCGGAAAACGCTTTGCCTCCGACCCATACGCCGAGAGATTCCGTTGATTTCGGCGATTCGATTTTAACATATTTAAAACCTGTAATATCGTCCGACCCGTTCCAGTCTTCAGCTTCGGCTTTGCTGCCGCCTGCTTTTACGATATTTCCGTCAGTTTCGAGCCTGCCGTTATTTCTGCGCTCTACCGCGCTGCTGCCGCCGCTCATTTCAAGCACGGCTCCGCCCTCAACGCGCACATCTCCGGACGCCCAAAGGCCTTTGCCGTTTTCATCGCCGTTTGATAACGATACCTGCGCATCGTCAGTTATTACTATATCCGCACCGTTGTAGCCCATGAGCGCGGCATTTTCCGATGTTCCTCCCGACGACGTCACCGTGAGCGTACCGGGACCTTTTACGGTCAGCGTACCGCCGCTTCTGTATATTCCGGCTATCCAGCCTGCCGTATGCTCGGTTGAGAGCATTGTTATATCATGTCCCGCAAGCTCTATCGTCAAATCCGTATTATGCTCACTCGGAATTATTGCACTGCCGCAGTCGCCGCCGATATTGTAATCGTTTCCGAAAAGCGTTGTATCCTCCGTAAACGCAAGCGTACCGGTTGACGGCTCGTAAATATGTGATTCATAGCCCGTGCCGTCCAATATTTCCGCGCCGCCTTCTTCCGTTATGTATCTTATATACGGCGCATATTCCGCTGCCGACGCAACATATACGGCTGACACACTCATTACCGCGGCAACCGCAGCCGCGCACAATTTTTTTACGAACATATGCCCGTTTCCTCCCAAATACATATCCCGCTCCGCGTTTTTCACAAAACGTCAAGGAGCTTTGTAAGCTGTGAGATATTACCTACGACGGCGCCGGTATAATTTTCAAGGACACGCCTGCCGTCACAGTCGCCGGCAACACCCACGGCGGAGATTTTGCCGTTTTTGGCAAACTCCATATCGGTTACCGTGTCCCCGACCATCAAAAGCTCGTTTCTGTTAAATCCGTATTTTTTTATTATTTCGTTTATATAATACGGGTCGGGCTTTGACGGCAGTACGCCGTCGTCTGTATATACCTCATCAAAATACTCTTTTATTCCCAATTCATCAAGACATTTTTCCGTTATCTCACTGCAGTCCGTTGTAACAAGAAATATGCTCATGCCGCGCCGCTTAAGCTCCTCAAGCAGCCCTTTTATATTTTCACAGGCGGCAACCACCTTGCCGCATTCCCTGCTGCTCTCAAACGCTTCAAACGTAAGCGCATCGAGCTTGTCCGCTGCCTCGCCGTGTTTTTTCAGCACGCTTTCAAACGATGCGGCCACCTGCGCATAAGTTCCGCGGCAGATAAGCCCGTTTATTCCCTCGTCGATCCCCGCGGCCGCCATCAGCTCGTTTTTTATATTTTCACTTACATTAAGCCTGCGAATTATGTACGTCACCGCCTGCTCCGTTACGGGCCGCCAGAAATCGTCAAATTTTATAAGCGTGCCGTCCTTGTCAAAAATAATACCGCGTATACTTATGTCGTTCACCTCCGCAGCAAAGCCGTTTACTGTGCGGTTTCGCACACAGTATAGGTATACAGTGCCGGATTGTCCGAGTTCTCAAAAACGTATACGGCAACCCTTTCCGAGCCTGATATAATATCCGATATATCGCAGCCCTCAAGTACGTCTTCAACTGTATTTGCCGCCACGTTGAATTCGTGATATAATACGTCAGTCATACGGTAAACGCCGTTTTCGGACACATATCCCATTACGGTAACGCGTCCGACCGCGTTTGCATCGGCAAGATTTACAACGTTTGCCGCTGCGGTGCCGTTTTCAATATCTATCTGCGGTTTTGCGTAAACAAGCCCGGCGTCGTCCGCTCTTGTGAACGAAATCTTAAAATCGCTGCCGAGCGTCCCGCCGGTGCTTTGAAGCACTGTATTTCCGCTTACCGTGAGCAGATAAGCTCCGGCTCTGTTAAGACAGTTCTTAAGCGTTATATCAACTATATTTTCTTCCGTTTCGCCGCTTTCGTTTACGTGATATTCGGCCGTATATTCACCCGCCGAAATGCCCTCCAAAACGTAATCGGCTTCGTTCAGCACAACATCGTCGCTGAAAACTACGCTGATTGTTTTCGTCTGAGACGGCATTTCTCTCGAGTATGCCGTATTGCTGCCGTCAAGAGCGTAAAATTCCACATTTTCAATTCTTGCGGGCTCCGGCTTTGCCATTGTAACCTTAAGATTATCAAGCTTTGCGGCAGCGGCGCCAGTTTTTTTGTTATCAACAAGCGTCATAACAAAGGAGTTATACGCCGCGTCCGTTTCGCAGCCCGGCAGATAGCCCGCTTCAACAGGTATTCCGCCGCCTACGGAAATCTCATACGTTTTTGACGCAAGGTCTATTTTTATCGAATAATGCTGCATTACGCCGTCGTTTACAAGCGCGATCTGGTTTACAGTCTGACCGTTTGCGTTTTCACGGTAATAATCGCACGTCCTTGTCCTGTTTGTTTCACAGGCGTATGTCAGGCAATGCTGAACGTCCGTCCATGAGGTAAGTCCCAAAAATGCGCTCGAGGCTGTCCAAACCTCCTGCGTCCTGTCTGAAGCGTTATCAAAGAGATACGGCTTAACCTCCGCCGCTCCGTTGCCGAGACCGAAAAAGAGTCTTGAATTTGTCGGCGCGCCGGAACCGGTTTTGTAAATCCCGGCGTCAAACTCTATATTCAGAATACCGTTTGCGGCGACGTTATTGTCGGCAAACGGGAAGCTTACGGCATTTACGGCCTTTATTTCACCGTTTGACAAAACGCTGCTGTCGAGCACAAACACATTCCCTCCGTCGTCCGAGGCTTCCGGCTTGCAGAACATATACGCATTGTCGGCGTCCGCAGCAAATTCGGGCGCGCTCTGCGACACAACGCCGTAATACATATATTTGTCAAAATCAAACGTCGTTTCAGCCGTCGGGAAATCCTCGGGATTATCGAACGTCATATCGACAAGCGTTATATCCTCGTCACCCGACGCGGTCTCCGGTATGAAGCTCACGCCCGTACCCGGCGCAATGCTTCCGAAGCCGTCGCCGTAAAGCGAACGTATATGCGTTGTTACGTCGTTCTCGCCGCCTATTATAACGGAGTGAAGCCCCGTTGCGGCTATTTGCGTATCAAAATAAAATCTTAATGTGTCGCCGTCCATAAGCTCATAGCTTACCGCGGCGTATTCGCTCTCGCCGGTAAACAGCTTTACAATACCGGCGTCAAGCTTTGAAAGCTCCTGCTCATCTATATTTGTATTTGCCTTAAGCTCGACGTAATTTTCTCCGCAGCCGGCAAACTCAAGCTCAAACGAGCCGGACTGCAGCCGCGTTACCGTGAAATTATCAAAATAAATCATCGGGTTTTCATTTTCGGCAAATTTGTTTGTTGCGCCGAACTGCGGCTGGAAAAATCCGAAATAATCGCTTATAAACGACGATGTGTCTGTATAATCGCCCACATACTCGCCGTCCCAGTAATAGCTCATTTTTAAATTATCATAATCTATAAGCAGCTCAAGATTATGCCATGTGTCCGGTTCAAATTGCACAACATAGCCGTTTGCGTCCGTCGGAGCCTGCTGGCGGCTGTTTTGGTTAAACGTTATCCGTGGCGCTTCGTTTGAATAGTATATGGCATAAAAATATCCCGCCTCGCTTGCCCAGTCGGCCGTGCCGTATTCACCGGGCTGCGCGTTTTCGAGCAACGCGTAATTCATCATATACTGCGCATAATCCGAAACCCGGTCGTCATACACAATATCCGTGCCGTCCTCCGTTTTTGACGGAACGTATACGTCATGCGATATTAAAAGCTGTCCGTCGCGTATGCACGTTGTATAATCGGCATCAAGACCGAGCTTGTTTAAGTTAAAAAACACGCTCATATCCGCCATGCCGCTGCCGCTCAATTTCGGCTTCGCAGCCAAAACGGTGCCGTGCTCACCGCCCGTATCGACAGTTTCGGCATTTCTTACGGTGTTGTATTTTCCCGTATCAAAGCTTTCGAAATCGTCATAAAAAATCATGCCGCTCTCCGGCACCTCTCCCGCCGGTGCGGAATAGGTGGCCGACGCCGCTATCGGCACTGCCGATACGGCAAGCGCCGCCATTGCGGAGATGATCCTCATTTTTATATTTTTCATATAAATCTTCCTTTGATGTTTCCGTATGATGTGCGCCGTGAGGCGCACATCATACAAAGGTCTTATTTTGCTTATCTGTCAACAGCGCCTATAAGCGCGCTCATATCATCGCCGAACACAAACGCTCTTACGCGCTTGCCCTCGTATTCAAACGTGTCGTCTGCCGTATATGTGCCGCCGGCGCCTTTGTCCTTGGCGAACATTTCAACCGATGCAAGCGTTCCGTTCTCATTGTAGCTTGCTATAAATACATTGTAATTGCCTGCATAGCCGCAGTCGTCAAACGTAAAGCTTACGCCGCTGCCGCCGTCCGTGAACGCGCCGCTCATCTCTGGCGGAGCCGTTACATCCGTTGCCGATATTTTAACGTTGTCTATTACAAAGCCGAGGTTTTCGGTATCATTCGGCGTCCACTCATCATTTCCAAACGCACTGCCTATAACAAACGCATCGAAGCTCGGAGCATTTTCCGTTTCGTACAGCTTAAGACCGTCGCCTATACATATATTGTCGCGGAAAATATCGTACGTTTTTGCGTCTATATCAAGCTCCACTCTGTAATGGTTTATTTCGTTATTTTTCTGTATCTCCATATCGTCCGGCCAAAGCAGCTGATCTTCGGGATAACTATTCACAAACGTATATCCGTAAGTCGCTGACCTGCCCATGGGATTAAATATTAGTGTAGCATCGTAATTCCAATTTCCGAAACCGAATAATGCCGTTGAATTTGTCCACGCTTCTGTTTTACTCCATGTTGTCACCTCATTATTTTTATCGCGCAGACCTATCGTAAACAGATCGTAATTGGTTCCCGCCGGCTTTCCGCCGTCAAATTCGATCGTCATTTTTCCCGATTCAACAGACGCGCCGTTTTCGAACGGAATCACAAGGCCCATTGTGGCATGCTCGCCCCAATAGTCTGGCGTTTTATATTCATCATGCCTGTGTATATTAAGCGCCTGACCGCCGTTTCCGTCTTCAACGGGGCTTGTATAACGGTAATCGTATTTTTTATAGAATCCCGGTTCACAATCCTCATCCGCTACCTCAAGATATTTTTTTGCGTCTATAAAATCCGTCCCCGTATAATTGCTTGTATATTCACCGTACGGCTGATATTCGCACCAGAAATCTTCAAACGCAATCGATGATGTGCCGTCTGTTGCAAATGCGACATCGTCAAAATCCATATCTATAACCGGCTGCATTTCCGCAGTTATATAGCGGCTCATTTTTATGCCGGTAACGTATACGTGAGTATCATTTGCCGTGATTGATGATGCGTCAACAGCCGGCGCGTAGTACAGCGAGCCCATTTCATAATATTCCGAGTTATGCTCAAAATCATTATGCGAGCATACGTACTCGTCATTTATGTAATAATCGAGCGTGTTATTGTCGTAATCGATGTCCGCCGTTAATTTATACCATTTGCCGACCTCCATTTTTACTATATTTGCCGCTCCGTCCGCTGCCTCCGTTACGGCGGTGTTATGCCCGTCAACGGTGAGCCCTATATACGGCGTTTCCGTGCCGTTCATGATCACGGAAAAGAGACAGCCCTGCTCATTATAAAAATTGCCTTCATCGTCCACGCCCCATATGGAGAAGTATTCCGTATAATCCTCGTCCTGCGGATTTATAAGCTCCGGCACATATACGTACGTGTCGATTTTAAGCCCACCGCTCTTTATTGTGGAAGCGCCCTGCCAGAAATCTTTGTCGTTTATCTGCTCGTTAATTTTAAAATGAAACGCAGGATTAAGCCTTGTTGTATCGGCGGCATATAAATAGCCGTCAAGCGCCGTTTCACCCGATAAGTTTTTATACCATGGCTTGGACAAAGCGTTATTTTCCGAGCTGAAGCCGTTCGGCTGATAATACGACGTCCAATGCAGAATATCGCCCGTTGACGGGAACGGACCGTTTTCGGCCCAGTCCGTGCCGTTTTCATAATCGGCAACGGACGCCGCCGATACCGTAAAGGCAGCCGACGAGACGGCGAGCGCGGCAGCAAGAGCGGCCGCCAGTAATTTTTTGATCGTTTTCATCTTGATTCTCCTCGTATAATAGTATTTGCAAGGATATTTAGCAATAGATATTCCCTTGCAAAATATCTATTTGTCAAATCGTCTAACCTGTGGTTTAATAGATGTATAAATCATCTCGGTATATGCATTTCCTCCTTG
>DVLU01000033.1 GCA_018715365.1 Candidatus Ornithomonoglobus intestinigallinarum
GAGGAGGGAGAACGCCTTATGGAGGACGTAAAAGCGGAAGCCGTAAAAATTGACGACGATATAAGGCGCGGCGGCGTTATAAAGCAGCATCCGTATGCGGAAAGCGGCACAAAAAACGCCTGTGCCTACTGCCCGTATTCCGAGCTTTGCGGCATTTTTGACGGCATAGAAGAACGAAAGCCGGACAGGACAAAGGAAATATAAAACCTACAGTAAAACTGGAGAAATAAATTATGGAAGTTAAATGGACGCCCGACCAAAAGCGGGCTATCGATTTGCCGTCGGGCGAGGGCAATATACTTGTAAGCGCGGCGGCGGGAAGCGGAAAAACGGCAGTGCTTGTTGAGCGTATATGCGAAAAAATCCGCCTGGAAAAACGAAGCATAGACAGCTTCCTTATAGTGACGTTCACAACGGCGGCGGCGTCGGGCATGAAGGAAAAAATAGAACAGCGTTTTGCCGAAGCGCTTGAAACGGCGCAGACGCCGGAGGAACACCGTTTCTGGATGCGGCAGCTGTCGCTTCTGGCGACGGCGGACATAACAACGATAGACGCGTTTTGCTTAAACACGGTCAAAAACAATTTCCAAAGCATAGGCGTTGACCCGGGCTTTACGATAATGGACGGGGCCGAATACGAGCTGCTGCGCAGAAAGGTTGCGGAGGAGCTTTTTGACAAGCTCTACGATGAAAAAGACGCATCGTTTTTGGACCTTGTCGAAAAATATGCGGATTTCAGAAGCGACGAAAGGCTTATAAGGCTGCTGTTTAATATATATGATTTCATATCCGAATTTGCGGAGCCTCTCGGCTGGCTTGATGAAAAAGCGTCGTGGTATACGGAGGATATGACAAAAAGCCCGTGGGTAAGGCTGTGCATTGACGGGCTTGTAAAGGCGGCAGCAAGGGACGCATTAAACGAGTCGGAGCGCCTGCTTAACGAAATACTTTATACAGCAACCGGTCTTGACGAAAACTTTTGGGAGGCAAAAAACGCGGCGGAGGCGGCGCGTGAGGATTACGGCAGAATAACAGATTCCCTGGAGCTCATCCGCGGCGCAATGCTTGAGCTTATAAATATCGATTCCATAGAGGAGCTTTGCGGATGGAACAGGCGATATTCATGCGGAAGCTCGCTGCTTGCGGAAAACATGCCGGCGAGGATAACAAATTCACTGAGGGAAATCGACGGCTTTGAAGGCTTTATGAAGCGCACAAAGAATTTAAAAGCCGATACGGAGTCGGCGCTGTCGGTTATGGCAATAACACGGCCGGAGGAATTCTGCGCGCCCGAAAAAGCCGCCCGGCTTGCAAAAACGGCGGCGGAAATAGCGGAGCTTGTGCGTAAATTTGACGGCGAGCTCTCAAAGGCGGTGCACAAAAAAAGCGCGTATACCTTTCTCGATATAGAGCATATGACGTATAAGCTTTTCAGGGACAACGAGGACATACGCCGCAATTACGCCGATAAATATTCCGAAATCCTGATAGACGAGTATCAGGATACAAACGGGCTCCAGGATGCGATATTCGAAAAAATTTCGCACGGAAATATTTTCATGGTCGGAGACCTTAAGCAGAGCATATACCGTTTCCGCGGCGGCGATCCGTATATATTTAAGGAAAAAAGCCGCCTGTATGATAAGGGCGAAGGCGGGAAAAAGGTGACGCTTGCGCGGAATTTCAGAAGCCGCGGCGAGGTTATAGACAGCATAAACGACGTTTTCGACGTTATAATGTCGGAGCGTGTGGGCGATGTGGATTATTCCGGCGGCGAGCGGCTTGTATGCGGCGCCGGCGGCGGAGGAGAGGATTTTTACCGCTCCGAAATGCACGTCATAGCGAAAAGGAAAGAGGCGGGCGACGACGAGGAGCTTGAAACGGCGGAGGCGGAATACGTTGCGGCAAGGATTAAGGAGCTGCACGGCAGGGAAATATTCGACAGCAAAATAAATGCGTGCCGTCCGCTGAAATACAGCGATTTTACGATATTGTTCCGTGCGCGCAGCAGTGCGCGCGTATACGGCGCCGTTTTTGAAAAGCACAATATACCGTTTTACGCCGAAATAAACGATTATTTTAAAAACAGCGAGGTAAAAGCCGTTACGGCGCTGCTCGATACGATAGACAACGTCCGCCGCGACGTGCCGCTTGTTACATCGCTTCGCTCCGCGATATTTAATTTTACGGACAGCGAGCTTGCGTATATAAAAATACATTTCGGAAAAGACGGCACATGCTTTTACGACGCGCTAAAATCATGCGCCGAAGGCGGCGGGCATTTGAGCGGACGCTGCAAAAACGCCGTAAGCTCAATTGAGCGCTGGCGCGAATATACAAAAAGAAAAAGCGCGGCAAACCTGATATGGTCAATCTATGAGGAAAGCGGTTTTTACGACGCCGCTTCGGCGGCCGGCGGCGAAACGGCGCAGATAAACCTGCGTTTGCTTTACGAGCGCGCAAAGCAATACGAAAATTCGGGCTTTAAAGGGCTTTTCAGCTTTACGCGCTATCTTGAAAATCTGCGCGGCAGGCGGGACGATATGGCAGGTGCGCGTGTAATGCGCCATGACGTCGTATCGCTTATGACGGTTCACAAAAGCAAGGGGCTCGAATTTCCCATTGTGTTTGTTGTGGGTCTCGGAAAAAGGTCGCTGCGGAAAAGCTCCGGCGACGGGCGCGCGGTGCTCCATAAGGAGCTTGGAATGGGGCTTGCGTATCCTGAAACGGAACACGGCTTTTACGGCATAACGCCGTTTAAAATGCTTGTTTCGGAACAAAACGGGCGCGAGGATATGTCGGAAAATATGCGCCTTTTATACGTTGCGCTGACGCGCGCGCGCTGTAAGCTTATAGCAACGGCGGCATATAATATGCTTGACGATGAGGAATTAAGCTTCAGGCTTAAAAACTGGAAAGCAGCGGCAGAACGCGGCAAAATGAAGGAATCGGCCGTAATGTCAGCTCAAACCTACGGCGACTGGATTATCCCGGCGGCGCTTCGCAGCGTAAACTGGGACGTAACATCGCTGTTTGCCGAGCCGGCCGGTGAAGCACCGGAGGAAGATGACGAAGCGGCGATGCGCGTAACCGACAGTGACGAGCTATATGCATCGGTGTGCCGGCTGCTTGACTATAAATACCCGTATCCCGAAAGCACCGTTCTGCCGTCAAGGACGACGGCGACCGAAATGAAGGAAATGCGGCGCGAAAAAGAACGTTACCCGGCGGCCGTCGTTTCCGCACCGGCGTTTTTAAGCGGCGCCGAGGATGCGGCAAAGCGCGGAACGGCGTATCACAATTTTGCGGCGTATATCGATCTCGGAGTTTTAAGGCGCGAGCTTTCGGAAAAAAGCATAGCTGCCGAGCTGAAAAGGCTCACCGACGAGGGCTATGTCGATGCGCGCTTTGCGGACGGCGAAATGGTAAAAAAGCTGCTTGAGCTCTTTAAAAGCAGGGAGGGCAGGCGCATATTGAACGCAAAAAAGGTATACCGCGAAAAAAATTTCCAGATGCTTATGAGCGCCGATGAATATACGGGCGTTAAAGGCAGCGGCGAAAATATGATACTTCAGGGCGTTATAGACTGCTTCTTTACCGAGGACGGAAAAACTGCCGTGCTCATGGACTACAAAACGGACAAAATAAAAAACGGCGACGTTTCCGAAGCCGTCGAAAATTACACATTGCAGCTAAAGCTCTATTCTGAAGCCATAGAGCGCGTTGCCGGACTGAAGGTCACGGAACGGTATTTGTATCTTTTTGATATAAATAAGGCTGTAAAAATATAAAATTTTGTGTAGAAATTTTTTGACGGCGTATGAAAAAATCCTTGAATTAAAGGGAATAATATGATATAATATCACGGTATGAAAATACGCACGCGCTTTGATTTTGCGGATGTTGCCTATGCCATGGGTGTCCGCGGAAGACGACGGGCGCGGAGGAATAAAAACAAGGAGGAATTTAAAAATGGCAAACGTAATTTCAATGAAACAGCTCCTCGAAGCGGGAGTGCATTTCGGTCACCAGACAAGAAGATGGAACCCCAAAATGGCGGAATACATCTTCACGGAGAGAAACGGCATCTATATTATCGATCTTCAGAAAACGGTCAAGAAGGTTGAAGAGGCTTATTACTTCGTAAGAGACATAGCTGCTGACGGCGGCGAGGTTCTTTTTGTGGGAACAAAGAAGCAGGCTCAGGATTCAATCAGGGAAGAAGCCGAAAGAGTCGGCATGTACTATGTAAACGCAAGATGGCTCGGCGGTATGCTCACAAACTTCCAGACGATCCAGAAGAGAATAGCAAGGCTTGCGCAGATAAACAAGATGGAAGAGGACGGCACCTTTGAGGCTCTCCCGAAGAAGGAAGTTATAAAGCTCAAGGCTCAGAGAGATAAGCTTGAAAAATATCTCGGCGGTATCAAAGAGATGAAGAAGCTTCCCGACTGCATGTTTGTTGTTGACCCGAGAAAGGAAAAGATAGCAATAGCCGAAGCAAGAAAGCTCGGCATACCCGTTGTTGCGATAGTTGATACAAACTGCGACCCCGACGAGGTTGATTACGTTATCCCCGGCAACGACGACGCTATCCGTGCGGTAAAGCTCATCACTTCAACGATCTCAAACGCGATTCTCGAAGGCAGACAGGGCGAGGACGCCGCTGCGGAGGACGCCGAAGCTGTTGAAGCGGAAGATGCGGAAACAACAGAGGAATAATTCAATAAATATATAAAGCAAATATTTGTTTAGGAGGAAACCAGACATGGCATTTACGGCTAAGGATGTAAAAACATTAAGAGAAATGACCGGCTGCGGTATGATGGACTGCAAAAAGGCTCTTACGGAAACTGACGGCGATATGGATAAGGCAGTTGAATTCCTCAGGGAAAAGGGACTTGCAACGGCTGCCAAGAAGGCCGGCAGAATTGCCGCCGAGGGTATGGTAAGCGCGTATATAGACGGAAATATAGGCGTACTTGTTGAAGTAAACTCGGAAACGGACTTTGTTGCAAAGAACAGCGAATTCCGGGAATTTGTTCTTGACGTTGCAAAGACTGTTGCCAAGGAAAATCCCGCCGATGTTGAAGCGCTTAAGGCATGCACCTGCGGCGATACAACGGTAGGCGAGCTGCTTACGGCAAAGATTGCAAAGATAGGCGAAAACATGAACATCAGACGCTTTGCGAGAATAGACACAACAGGCATTGTTGTTGACTACATCCACGCAGGCGGAAAGATAGGCGTTATCGTTGAGGCTGACGCTCCCGATACGGCTGAGGTAAGAGAGTGCCTTAAGAACGTTGCAATGCAGATTGCGGCTCTTAATCCCAAGTACCTTTCAAGCGACGATGTTCCCGAGGATTACAAAGAGCACGAGAAGGAAATACTCATGGCTCAGGCAAAGAACGATCCCAAGAACGCTTCAAAGCCCGATAATATCATAGAAAAGATGATAACGGGCCGTCTTGCAAAAGAGCTTAAGGAAGTTTGCCTGCTTGAACAGGAATATGTTAAGGCAGAAAACAAAGAAACAGTTGCAAAGTATGTTGATCAGGTAGCGAAGGCTGCCGGAGCGAACGTTACTCTTAAGAGCTTTGCCCGTTTTGAAACAGGCGAGGGTCTTGAAAAGAAAGAGGACGACTTTGCCGCAGAAGTTGCATCGATGATGAACAAATAATAAAATAAAACATTTTTCGGGGCTGCCGCGCAATGCGGCGGCCCCGTTTTGGAATAAGGGGGTAGCTTAACGTGAATTACAGAATAAGCGGCGCGGCCGAATGTAAAACGCCGCCCATGGGCTGGAACAGCTGGGATTGCTACGGCGCAAGCGTAACGGAGGAGGAAGTGCGCAGAAACGCCGAATACATGGCAAAGCACCTGAAGCAATACGGCTGGGAATATATCGTTGTGGATATCCAGTGGTTTGAGCCCACGGCCGACAGTGCAGACTATCATAAAAACGCCGAGCTTGTCACGGACGAATATTCAAGGCTTATGCCCGCCGTAAACCGCTTCCCGTCAGCCGAAGGCGGCAGGGGCTTTAAGCCGCTTGCCGATTACGTTCACAGTCTCGGGCTCAAATTCGGAATACATATCCTTCGCGGCATACCGAAGCAGGCCGTGCGCCAAAACGCAAAAATCCTTAACAGCACGGCGACCGCCGCGTCAATAGCCGATATAGGCAGCGTATGCGAATGGAACGGCGATATGTGCGGCGTGGATATGACAAGAGACGGAGCGCAGGAATATTATGATTCGATAATTTCAATGTATGCCGGCTGGGGCGTTGATTTTTTGAAGGTTGACGATATAGCAAGACCGTATCACAGGGCGGAGATTGAAGCGATAAGCAGCGCAATAGCAAAAACGGGCAGGAATATAATTTTGTCGCTGTCCCCGGGCGACGCGCCGCTTTCGGAGGTGGAGCATTTATCGGAATACGCCAATATGTGGCGCATGACCGATGATTTCTGGGACGGCTGGGAGCAGCTTAAGAAAATGTTTGATTACTGCCGCGGCTGGTTCCCGTATACGGGCGAAGGCAGCTGGCCCGACTGCGATATGCTGCCGCTCGGGCGCATAGGCATACGCTCGCACGGCGGTGACAGAATGACGCGCTTTACAGAGGACGAACAGAAGCTTATGATGACGCTTTGGTGTATGTTCCGTTCACCGCTTATGTTCGGCGGCGATATGACGTATAACGATGAATTTACGCTGTCGCTCATGCGGAACGGCGGGCTTATTGAAATAAACCAAAATTCGTACGCGGGGCGCGAGGTGTACAGGCGCGGAAACGAAATTGTCTGGGCGGCAAACGGCGGCGACGGCGTATATTATCTTGCGCAGTTTAATACGGGCGAAACGGAGCTTGTATCAAAAACAGATCTTGCATTTCTCGGTATCGAGGGCGAGCGCCGCGCCGAGGAGCTTTGGACGGGCGAACGGCTGAAGGGCAGCGTGATAGAATCAAACGTTGCGCCGCACGGTGTGTGTGTTTATCGATTGAGTGTATAATATACATATAGAATGACAAAATGGCCGGTATTTGCCGGTCATTTTGTATGTATGTATG
>DVLU01000034.1 GCA_018715365.1 Candidatus Ornithomonoglobus intestinigallinarum
GTAAATCAAACAACATTTGAACAAAGCGGAGTAGGCATAAATACCAATGATGACGCCGTGATAGCAGCTGATCCCTCAATGCCAACGGGAAAATATATCAGCCTGAAAGGGAGCAATAATCTGTACGCCGACTTCAATAAGGATAACGAAGGCAGCGCCCTGCGCGTAAATGCAACGAGAAAATGGTATGAAAATCAAACGCTTTATGCCGTAACGTGGAATCAGTTTATAGACAATAACCAGCAGGAGCATACATCGTGGACAAGAAACAGAGCGACGGTGCTTCGTTTTATAAACAGCGGCGGCGCAAATTACGCTGATACCAATTCTCACGATTTGGGCACGGCGCATTTTCAGGGCTCAAGGCTGAATATCATAGACAATAGCCAAAAAGCCGCGAGCGCACAAACGCTCAAACGCGGCAAATGGTATACGTTTAAGGCGTATATTCACGCAAATAAGCGAAATGATACAGAAGATATTGTAAAGATTATCGCTTACGAATACGGCACCAATGAAAGCGATGATATAAGCGCGGAATATTTGGGCAGCTTCCCCGTAAACGCAGACAGCATGAGAATATATTATTACGATGACGGCTCAACGGATATCGAAAGCGCAATATCCGATATAAAAATAACGTCATACAGCGGCAGCGCGGCAGATGATTACCTTGATCTTTACGATATTGCAAAGACTGTTGATATTACGCCGTTTACCACGGAAGCGATAACATCCGCCGATGCGCTTAATTCCTTTGCCGTCCCCGAGGGCGCCGACAGTATAGTATGGAGCTCAAATAACCCCGATGTCCTTTCGGTTGAGGATAACGTATTTACGCTTAACGCCCCTGCGGAGGACACGAAGCTTTGCCTGACGCTTACGCTTGTTAAGGGCGGCGCGTCGGATGTGCTCTATGTACCCGTTACGGTAAAGGGCACGGGTGAAGCTGAAAAAACGTCTATAGACAGCGCGGCATACGAAAACGGCACGGTAAACGTGATAATAAATGTAAATGAAAAATTTGACCTTGCGAAAGAATACATTGCGGTGTATAATAGTAATGGAGAGCTTTGTGCCCTTTGCGGAAACGAAGCCGAAAACGGTGCGCATACGCGCAAAATCACGGCAGAGCTTGAGCCGGGAAGATACAGCGTAAAGCTGATGCTTTGGCAGGATAATATGAAGCCCGTCATGAACGGTACGGGACTTACCGAAGCGTCGTTTACGGCGGGTGAATAAAAAAATATGTGCGCGCGGCACAGGGAGAGCCGCGCCGTCCCCGCATAAGCCGAAATAAAGCATAATATAACATTATAATTTAAGAAAAAATATAAATTTTATTGTTTTGGGAGAGAAGAGAACATGATAAAAGTTTATATAGCGGACGATGAAGTGCCTGTGGTAGACGGTATGAAGGACTTCATAAACACAAATTTCAAGTCTATGAAGGTTGTGGGAAGCGCATACGACGGGCAGACTGCCATGGAGGAAATAAGACAGCAAAAACCCGATATTGTTATAACTGACGTCAGAATGCCGGGCTTAAACGGCGTGGAGCTTTCAAAAAAGCTGCGCGAGGAAATGGAGTCGGTTGAGATACTTTTTGTATCGGGATACGATGATGTTGAATATATGAGAAACGCGCTGAAGGTTGAGGCGATAGATTATATCCTGAAGCCGGTTAATGTTGCGGAGCTGAAACAGGTTCTCTCAAAATTTGAGATAAAATTTAATAAGGAAACGGAACAGAGAAAATATTCCATAGAAATGGAACAGAAGCTGCTGCAGAGTATGCCCGCTCTGCAGCAAAGGTTTTTTTCGATGCTTATAAACCGGTACAGGATAGGAAAGCAGCCTGCCGGCTTTAACAGGAGAATGCTGTGCAACCGAATGAAATTTCTGGGTCTTGAGCTGCCGTATGAAGGCAAATATATGGCGATAGCGATGTGGATAAAAAATATAGACAAGCTCTACGGCTCCGATGATTACATGGAGGTTGAAATGTTTTCGTTTGCCATTCAAAACGTAATGCAGGAGATAACCGCAAAATATGCAAAGGGCTACGTTTTTGAAACGGAATATAACGAATTCGGAGCAATTCTCTGCTTTAAGGGCGATTATTCCGACAGGCTCCTTCAAATGGCAAACGAAATGCACAAAACCATGCTCGACATTTTTTCTCTTGAAACAGTGCTTGCAATAGGCGATGAGGTTGAAAATATAAGCGAAATAGGCTTATCGTGGGAATTTGCCGACGATTCGGTACGCGAAAAGCAGTATCTCGGCTCAAACAAAACGATATATATCGCTCCGCATTCGCGTGAGGGACGCGAAAGGCACGGCAAGCTTTCAAATGTCGTTACCGAGATAAAAGGTATAATAAACAAGCGGTACGGCGAAAAGCTCAGCCTTAACGAAATCGCGTCGGAGGTTTATCTCACGCCTACATATGTATGCCTGCTCTTTAAAGAGGACACGGGAATAACGGTAAACGAGTACATCACAAAGGTGCGTATGGCAAAGGCGAAGGAATATCTCACAAACACAAGCATGAAGCTGCCCGATATTGCGGACAAGATAGGGTATTCCGACGCAAGCTATTTCAGTAAGCTGTTTAAAAGGCAGGTGGGTATGCTGCCGAGCGAATACCGCCAGCAGTTCAAAAGACATTGAGCAAAAGATTTCAGCAAAAAAATTAAGGATGTGTTTTCTGTGCGTAAAAGAAGCGGCGTATGGGAAAAAACCGTTGAGAGGCTTGCGGACACAAAGTTTGTGCTTGTGCTCACCGGCATAACAACGGCGGTGTTTATTGTGTTTGCGTTTGCGTATTTTATACTGACGCAAAGCTCCATGAAAACGGAATTTATTGAAACAACGGGTTCCGCGATTTGCAGGGTGGGCGAAAACGTTTCAAATATGCTTGTATCGGCAGAAATGATTTCAGAAACCGTTTTTGTAAACGATATGGTGCAGACGGCGCTTACGGAGGTCGGAGAGCGCCGCGGGCATCTGAGCGAATACAGGGAGCTTACAAGCTTTGCCGAAAGCCTTGAATACAACAGGAATATACGCGTTGTTTTATACGTACCGGACGAAAAAATGTATGCTGCCGACAGGCTTCATTTTTACCCGATAAGCGAGGCGGTTGCCGAGCCGTGGTACAGCGCCGTCGTAAGCGAGGAGGGCCGCGGACTGTGGACAGACGGCGGCATGAGCATGGTCGGACCGGTAAACGAGGAGGTGCCCGTTTTTTCGTTTGTGCGCCTCATAAAAAATCGCTCCGATTTCCGCAGCGGCATAGGCGTTGTGCGCGTGGATGTTCCCGCATCCGATATAACCGATTTTATGGGTAGCGTCATAATCGAAGGCGGCAGCCTTGTGCATCTTATAAACGACGAGGGCGTATCCGTTATTTCCTCCGACGGGAATATGCAATCAAGCGGGCTGTTTACCGCCGAGGAGATGAAAACGTACTTTACGGAAAGCCACGGCTCGTTTGAAAGAAAGGTTGACGGCGAGAAACGAACGGTCATATATTGCCGCCTGAGCGATATGGACTGGTACGTTGCGGCTGATATACCAAATAAGGACGTTGCAAGCTACAAGACGTTTATGTACACAATATCTGTGTTTTCCGTAATGTTCGCGCTCCTTATAATATTCGGGATACTTTTTGTTTTCCTTGTGTACAGCCGCTTTATAAACAATAAATTTCAGGAAATGACCGGCAGGATAAACATAGAAAATATCGAAACAATGAGCGCGCCCAAGCACGAAAAGCGCGGCGAGCTTTATATTTTGGAGGAGCGGATAAACGATGCCATCGTTCATATCGGCAGGCTTACAAGAGCGTATTACGATGCGAAGCTGCGTGAGGAAAAAGCGCTTATGACAGCATTGCAGGCGCAGATAAATCCGCATTTTCTGTATAATACACTCGACGCCATAAACTGGGTTGCGATAAAAAACAATAATTTTGAAATAAGCTCCATGATCTCGCTGCTTGCGCGGTATTTCAGATTGAGTCTCGGCATGGGCAAAAACATAGTCACGCTCGGAAACGAGATTGAGCTTATAAAGGTGTACGTCAGCATTCAGCAGTTCCGCTTTAAAAACAGGATAGACGTCGAATACAACATCAAGCCGGAGCTGTACGGCTATTCCGTGCCGAAAATGACGCTTCAGCCCATAGTCGAAAACGCAATAATCCACGGGATATGCAGGGAGCGCGTAACAAACGGAAGAATAAATATTACAGTCGTAAAAGAAAACGACAGGCTGTATATTTCCGTCAGGGACGACGGAGGCGGAGCGGATGAGGAGCGTATAAACGAAAGCATCCTTTACGGCAGCCGTGAAAGCGACCGCTGCGTAAAAAGCGGATACGGCCTTCATAACGTATATGAACGCGTTATGCTCTTTTCCGATAACGACGAAGGCTGCGGCATAAAAGCGTCCGCCGCCGAGGATGAAACCGAAATTACGGTGATTATAAAGGCAAAAGAATGCTCCTAATATATAAAAATATCATGGGAGCTGCGCTGAAATCGAGCAGCCCCATGATATTTTTTTAATATGAAAAGCTCGCGGTAAACGGCAAATTATTTATTCGCCGCATCGCCGTTTTTTGCGGATTCCCTGTATTGCTTCGGGGAGATGCCGTAAGTCTGCTTAAAGCAGCGCGAAAAGTGCGACGCGTCAAAAAACGCAAGCCTGTCGGAAATCTCGTGAACCGGCAGGTTCGTTTTATCGAGCAGCATTTTGGCAAGGTCAAGCTTCTGCTGAAGTATATACTGCGACGGTGATACGCCGTACATCTTCTTGAACGCACGCGAAAAATATTCCGGAGACGTTGAAAATTCAACTTTGCAAATCTCATTTATATTTATCTTTGTATTAAGCCTTTTATCTATGTAATCTTTTATAATCGGTATAAGCGAATGGTTTTCGGCTGAATTCATGTAGCCGGAATAGCCGAGCGACTGTATCGTTGAGAAAATAAGACGCTCAAGCTCTATTGTGGGATCGGGCGTGTTGCTCTTTATAAGCTCAAAAATATTTTCAAGCTCAAGCGGAGAATTTATTTTCGGGAAATAGATCCTTTCGGGAATCCTGTACGCGTTCAGTAGATCCGTCGGGAAATGCGTATCTCCGTTTATAACCACCCAGATTTTGCGCCACGGCTTTTTCGGATTCGAATAATAATGGTGGTATTTATTCGGATGAAGTATAAAAAAGTCGCCGGCGGACACGTTAAATATAGAGTCGTTTTCCTGAATTGTGCCTTCTCCCGAATATACATACTCAATCGAATACGTATCCGAATTTGTCCTTTTTATCTCATATCCGGGGTCGGGCTCGGAAATCCCCACAAGCGCATGAAGCATTGTGGAATTGGTTGTGCCTACATATTTATATATTTCCTCAGCATTGTTATATTCAGAAAAAACCTTCATAAAAGTCAGCTCCGAAACATTATAAAATTTTAAATATATACGGTTACATAC